>NZ_JAIUGW010000010.1:0-206418 GCF_020164795.1 Mesorhizobium sp. ES1-3 | reverse complement strand
CCTCCCAGCATGCATGTTGAATCAGAACTGCGATGATTTGGGAATCCCACGACTCTTATAAATCTCATCCCGCTCTAAAGGGGATGGATATCTGACATGGCGAGGCATTGAGTTTCTTGAACAAATAAGCATAAGAGTAGCTTTTGACGTTAGAACGAAATACAAATGGAGAATGCGATTTAATGTCGGAATTTTCTCGAAAGATGGAGATCTGCTCTGTGGTGTAAGCGATTGGGAAGCATTTGGAAAAATCATATATGCAATAGTTGGATTGAATTTCAAAGAACCTTTCGAATATTGCGATACATCCGATAACAATCTCAAGATTTTAAATAATTATTTATCTATTGTTGTCTCGACATTAAATCAAGTTAGGTCTTGGCGATTGTAGAGACGTATCTCTTCGAATTAGGGGCGCCGACTAAATCTCTTGGCGAGAAGCAGCAGTTCTACCCGCCCATGCCGCCGCGCGGCAGCTTGATCATGTCGCCGAAGCGGGCGCGCAGCTTGTCGTCGAGCAGCTTCGGGACGTGGCGCGGAAAGCGCTCGGCAAGGACGCGCTTCTTCTCGATGATCGCCCGCTGCAGGATGTCGGGCCGGCCCTTCTCGTTCCACTCCTTCGGCGAAAACCGGTCGCCGACGGCGGGATAGAAATATTCCGTCTGCATCAACCGCAAGGTCTGTTCGTTGCCGAGATAGTGGCCCGGTCCCTTCAGGCAGACATCGGCGATCGTGTCGATCGACAAGGCTTCGTCGGTCACCTCGATGCCGCGCACGCAGCGCAGGCAATGGCCGAGCATGTCATTGTCGATGATCAGGCTTTCCAGGCAGAAGCCGAGCAGCGAGGCATGCATGCCGGCCGATTCATAGACGAGGTTGAGCCCGGCAAGGCCGGCCATCACATCGGTGATGCCCTTCTCATAGCCCGACTGGATGTCAGGCAGTTTCGAGTCCGTCATGCCGGCGGCCGAGCCCCCCGGCAGGTCGTAGAACTGCGCCATCTGCGCGCAAGCCGCGGTCAAGACAGCCTGTTCGGCAGAGCCGCCCGACATGGCGCCTGTCCTGAGATCCGATACGAACGGCCAGGTGCCGAAGATCGCCGGATGCCCTGGTTTGATGGCGTTGACATAGACCAGGCCGGCCAGCACTTCGGCCACCGCCTGCACCACGGCGCCGGCAATCGCCGCCGGTGCCGTGGCTCCGGCCTGGCCCGCCGACAGCAGCAGGATTGGAATGCCGCCCTCGACGCAGGCCTCGAGCACGCCGCAGGCGTCCTCGGCGAACTTCATCGGCGGCACGACGAAGCAGTTCGAATTCGACACAAATGGCCGGGCGCGGAAATTCTCCTCGCCGCCGGCGATGGCATAGAGCATTTCGAGCGCCGGCTGCACGTTCTCGCGGACCGTAAATGAGGTGCCGACATGCTTGGACGTGCCCATCACGCAGGCGTAGAGCGTGTTGAAGTCCATTTCGAGCGGATCGGGAATATCGCGCGGCACCATCGGCCGCTGGAAGAAATGGATGTTGTCGAGCCCTTCGACGATGCGGGCGGCGTCATAGATGTCCTGCAGCAGCGACTCGCGGTATTCGCGCTTCTCGACATCCACCAGATGAACCGCGGCGCCTGCCGTTCCGTAGTGCACGCGCTTGCCCTGGATCACCATGTCGTGTCTGGGATCCTGGCCGTGCAAGGTGAAGTTCCGTGCCGCCTTCTTGATCGTCTCGAGCACCAGCGCGCGCGGGAACCGGATGCGGCCATCGTCGCCATAGCTGGCGCCGGCCTGGGTCAGCGCCTCGATGCAGGAAGGGATGGCGTTGGCGAAGCCGACTGTCTCGAGAAGCGTCAGTACCGCTTCGTGGATGCGCTCGCGATCATTGCCCTTGAGTGGCCCGTAGCTGCCGCCCTCGAGGCCGGCACGCACCGGCCTGATGTCGTCGGCCAGTGGCGCTGCCCGCATGGCGCGACGCGCTTCGCGTCCGCCGGAGCGGCGCGAGCGTTGATCCGCCGCCGCTTCCTGCTTTTCAACAACAGACATCGAAGCACTCCACCTTTGCTGAGAAACAGCGCGGCGGTTGGTCCACCATCGGCTGCTTCTTCCCCTTTGTGCCACGACTATGCTGCCGGCATTGGCACAGCCTATGAGCCAGCCGGTCCGGTTGCATATGCCAGCGCTAAAGGAGCCGAAGCTGCCATTGGGCGGCTCCGCTCAGTGGAATCAGGCGGCAGCGGGCCTGCGGCCGGCGGCTGTGGCCAGTTCGCGGATGCCGGGCTCGATGTGCTGCAGCGCGATCGAGGAAATGCCCAACCGCATGAAACGCGAAGGCTTTTCGGTGCGGTCGAAGAAGCGGTCGCCCGGCTCGATGATGACGCTGCGCGAGGCGGCGGCTTCGGCCAAACCGCGGGAATCGGTACCCCGCGGTCCTTCCAGCCACAGCGACGTGCCGCCGGCCGAATCGGTCGAGCGCCATTCCGGCAGGAAGGCGGAAATCGCATGGACCAGGCGCTTTCGCCGCTCGTCGAAGGCGCTCGACAGCCGCCGCACCAGCGCTTCGTGATGACCGAGCGACAGGAACAGCGCCACGGCGCGCTGGTTGTTGGCCGGCGGATGGCGCAGCATGAAGCGGCGCAGCGCCCTGAGTTCGGCGATTAGTCCAGCCGAGGCCACGATGTAGCCAAGCCGCAGGCCGGGAGCCAGCGTCTTCGACATCGAGCCGACATAGACGACACGGCCGGAGCGGTCGAGGCTCTTCAGCGCCTGCTGCGGCGCCTCGTCGAGCAACTGGCTGTCATAGCCGTCCTCGATGATGATCTGGTTGTGCCGGTTGGCGCGCGCCAGAAGGTCCTGCCGCCGCTCCGCCGACAATGGCACCATGGTCGGGCAATGATGGCTGGGGGTGACGAAGACGAAGCCGGAATCATTGGGAATAGAAGAGGTTACGATACCCGACTGGTCGACCGGCACCGGCTCGATGTCGGCGCCCGCGAGCCGGAAGATCGAGCGCGCGTCGGGGTAGCCCGGATCTTCCATCGCCACCTTGGAGCCCTTGGTCATCAGCAGCGAAGCTAGCATATAGAGCGCGTTCTGGGCGCCCAGCGTGACGATGATCTCGTCGGGATTGGCGAAGATGCCGCGCCTGGGCAGCAGCCGTGCCTGAATCTGCTCGATCAGCAGCGGATCGTCGCGGTCGACCATGTCGGACGCCCAGTTGCGGATCTCCAGCACCGCCAGCGCCATGCGGTTGCACTCGCGCCACTCGGCGGTCGGGAACAGCGCCGGGTCGAATTGGCCGTAGACGAAGGGGTAGGACGACTTGATCCAGTTCTCGTGCTTGGCTGGCGGCGGCATGTCGCTTGCGGCGATCTGCCGGCGCGCCTTCCAGTCGATCTCGTTGGCCTGGTCGGGCGCCTTCTGGTGCGGCTTGGCGGGTGTCGCCAGCACGTCCGGATTGACGAAATGGCCGCGCCGCTCGCGCGCCACCAGGAAACCCTGGTCGACGAGCTGCTGGAAGGCCAAGACCACCGTCCCGCGCGCCACGCCGAGTTTTTCGGCCAGGATCCGGCAGGAGGGAAGCGGCATCGATGCGGCGATCTGGCGGTCGAGAATGGCGGCCACGATGGCTTGGCGGATCTGCGCCTGCAGGGTCTGGCCGGATTCAGCCGAAATCCGGAACAGGCCGGACCATATCGCCGTGTCGTTTCTCTGTGGCATGGAAGATGTTCCTCGATGGCCAGCTTTTTTTGCTTGGCTGGACCATCCGAACGTAACCGTGGCACAAGGGGTTGCGCCAATCAATTTTTCTGATCTTTGGGATTTATGCCAGTGATCCTTCAAGCCCGAAACAAAGGCGCTACCCACCTCGCTGCTCGATACCCATCTCCCTGCTCGATACCCCCCTCTGCTCGATACACTGTGTCATCGCATCGTGATGCGCTGCGTCATCGCCGCGTATTGACCGGACTGAATTCGGCTCAATAGTTTCGGCGCGACGACACGCGCCGGAAACATCCGGTCTGATATGGTGCGTCCAAAACGCCAGGAGTCCCCGCCAGTGGATCAGTCAGCCTTCCAGAAACAGCTTGCCGCCCTGCGCGATCATCACGCCGCGGCGCCCGCTAGCATGCGGCAGGCCTTTGCCGCCGATCCGCGGCGGTTCGCGACATTCTCCGCCACGGACAACGAGATGTTGCTCGACTGGTCGAAATGCGCCGTCGACGCGGCGACCATGGATCTGCTGGAAAAGCTCGCCGCCGCCGCCGATCTCGAAGGCCGCCGCGCCGCCATGTTCGCCGGCAAGAAGATCAACGTCACCGAAGACCGCGCCGTTCTGCACACGGCGCTGCGGAACCTCAGCGGCAAGGGTGTCACGGTCGACGGCCAGGACGTCAAGGCGGATGTCATTTCCGTGCTCGACGCCATGGGCGCCTTCGCCGATGCCATCCGCTCCGGCAAGGCAACCGGCGCCACAGGCAAGAAGATCACCGACATCGTCAACATCGGCATCGGCGGCTCGGATCTTGGTCCGGCCATGGCGACGTTGGCGCTCGCCCCCTATCATGACGGCCCGCGTGCGCACTACGTCTCCAACATCGACGGCGCCCATATCCACGACACGCTGAAGGGGCTGTCCGCCGAAACCACGCTGTTCATCATCGCCTCCAAGACCTTCACCACGGTCGAGACGATGACCAATGCGCAGACGGCGCGCGACTGGGTGCAAAAGACGCTCGGCAAGGAGGCCGTGGGCAAGCATTTCGCCGCTGTCTCGACCGCGCTCGACCTGGTGGCCAAGTTCGGCATCGAGCAGGATCGCGTCTTCGGCTTCTGGGACTGGGTCGGTGGCCGCTATTCGCTGTGGGGCGCGATCGGCCTGCCGGTCATGATCGCCGTCGGCCCGCGGAATTTCCGCGCCTTTCTCGACGGCGCGCACGAAATGGACGAGCATTTCCGAACCGCGCCGCTCCAGAAGAACCTGCCGGCGCTTCTGGGGCTTGTCGGCTGGTGGCACCGCGTGATCTGCGGCTACCCGGCCCGCGCGGTCATCCCCTACGACCAGCGCCTGTCACGGCTGCCGGCCTATCTGCAGCAGCTCGACATGGAATCGAACGGCAAGAGCGTCACTCTTGACGGCACGCCGGTGACGACGCCGACCGGGCCTCTGGTCTGGGGCGAGCCCGGCACCAACGGCCAGCACGCCTTCTTCCAGCTGCTGCACCAGGGCACCGATCTGATCCCGGTAGAGTTCCTCGCCGCCGCCGTCGGCCACGAGCCCGATCTCAAGCACCAGCATGACCTGCTGCTCGCCAACTGCCTGGCGCAGTCGGAAGCCTTGATGAAGGGCCGCACTCTGGAGGAGGCGCGCGCGCAGATGCTGGCCAAGGGGATGAAGCCGGCCGATGTCGACCGTATCGCGCCGCATCGTGTCTTCTCCGGCAATCGGCCCTCGGTGACCATCCTCTACCGCAAGCTCGATCCGCGCACCTTCGGCCGGCTGATCACGCTCTACGAACACCGCGTCTTCGTCGAAGGAACGCTGTTCAACATCAACTCCTTCGACCAGTGGGGCGTCGAGCTCGGCAAGGAACTGGCCACCGGCCTCCTGCCTGTCGTGGAAGGCAAGGAAAGTGCCGCCAAACGCGACGCGTCGACCGCTGGCCTTGTGGGATACATCCACCAATTGCGTGGTTCGGAGTGAAAAGTTTGGCAGACATCAAGGGCATATTGTTCGACAAGGACGGGACACTTGTCGACTTCAACGCGACATGGCTCGGCGTCGCCGATTTCATGGCCATGGATGCAGCCGAGGGCGATCGCTGGAAGGCCGACAGGCTGCTTGCGGCCGCCGGCTTCGATTTCGCCAAGCGGCGCTTCAAACCCGATTCCATCTTTGCCTCCGGCACCAATCTCGACGTCGTCGAACTGTGGTTTCCGCGCCTGTCCAACGAGGACCAGATGCTGGCCGTCGCCCGTTTCAACGAGATCACCTCGGTGCAGGGCTCGGCCATGGCGGTGGCGCTGCCAGATATCGTCGACACGCTGGCTCTGCTGCACAAGCGATCCTACCGGCTTGGCGTAGCGACCAACGATTCGACTAGCGGCGCGGAGAAGACCTTGGTCACGCTTGGCGTCGCCCAGCTGTTCGACGCGGCCTATGGCTACGACGCGGTGGCCAATCCCAAACCGGCTCCCGATACGATCCAAGCCTTTTGCGATCTTACCGGGCTGAAGCCGGCGGAGATCGCCATGGTCGGTGATAACAAGCACGATCTCGAAATGGCGCGTGCCGGCGGCTGCGGCCTCGCGGTCGGCGTGCTTTCAGGCACCGGCACCCGTGAATCGCTGGCCGAGATCGCCGACGTCATCCTGGAGTCGGCTGCCGATCTGCCGGATTTGCTATCGGCACGGGTCAAAGAGACGGTCTGATCAGGAAGGCGGGGCAAGCGCAATCAATCTGGGCTTTGTCGCCAATAGTCGAACGAGTACAGGGAGTTCTTCCAGGCACTAGTCGACTGTCAGGCGGACGCAGTCGATATTCGCATTCTCGATGGCGGCCAGTTTGGTCAATAGATCCAGGCGGATCATTTCGACGGTCTGGTCTGGAAGAACACCTTCGACCGTCAACTGGATATCGTGCCAGTCCTCGACATAGCGCACGGTGACGCCTTCGACACACAGACGGTGGACGCCATGCTCGTCCGCCATTTCAGGGATATTCGAGTGTGGAAGCTCGGGCGTGTACAACGTTTCGATCAGGTCTATCCGAGGGTTGGGGCCAAGTTCGCGAAGGCGCTCGGCTAGAAAGCTGCTTCTGTTTTCGCTTTTCCCCCATTTTTGATCCGACAGAGCGCGGCGAAGCCAAGTTAGATGGTTAGGCAAGCCGTCATCTCGAACGAATGAAAATCGAGGCCATGGCCGCTTGGTGAGGCGTTCCCAGCGGCCCGCGGTGATGTCCAGGCGCCAGTCGTCGATGTTCTCGACCACGACAGGCCACGCTGGCCCGATGAGGAGACCGCCGCGAACCAGGATCGCACCACCATTTTCTACAAGTTCTGAAGAGTGCTTGTATATCCATGGCGGAGCCTCGCCTGTCGTTTCGAAGTGACCGATGCCATAACTTGTTGTGTCCAGCACGAGCACTTGCGCCTTGTCGGCCCGAATAAAGGGGTAAGATAGGTTGCCGATCATAAATATGCGGTCGTCGACAAGATTTGCCGTGTGGAAATCGGTGGGCGGAAAAACCTTATCCGAGTAGCCAAAAATCTCGGTGTGCCCCTCGGCGTCGCTCACGATCACATCATTGTAAATATAGAAATCGGCATCGTAGTGATCTTCATACTCGCCGCCGATCCTGACAAGGCGACCGTCTGGCAGCAGTGTTTCAGTGCGCCCGTACCGGCTGAAGCTCCAGCACGGCCCTACATGCTCCGAGCGTGGGCCGAGGAACGCCTTGTTCAGACCGTAACCGGTGAGACGGTGCTCAACCGCCCATGCCCAGACGGGGTTGGTCATCAGCTCCGGATTGCCGGAACCTCGACTGGGCGAACGAAACTTCGAAAACAAATTGTGGTCGATCGGAGGTGTTTTGATCAAGCTCTAGCGGGGCTAGCAAGGCTTCTATATCGAGCCGATACCCCATGATTGGACTATAGCTTGTATAGGATCGTCTGCAAGGGCGATTGTATTTGAGTCGGGATTTCAGCGACATTCCGTCTCGAAGGAAAACACCCCGCTCGGCTTGGTTGCAGTGCCCCTCGCGTCACCGAAATCCGGCACTTGATGTTCGGCGAGCAATCGCAGCCGGTGCAGCGGCAGGTCGCTGCGGCGGGGGTCGCCGACCAGCACCTCGATACCAGCTGCCAGGCAGCGATCGAGGAACGGGATAACCCGCAGGGCAACCTCGCGGCCGTAGAACACGTCACCCGCGAGAACGAGGTCGACGGCCGGCGGCGGGCCTGTGGTGACATCCTTGTCAACAAGGGCGATTTCGACGCCGTTCGCCGCCGCATTGAGGCCGATCGCGGCAACACCATTGCGGTCGATCTCGGCGGCAATCACCTCACGCGCGCCGGCCTTGGCTGCGGCGATGGCGACAAGGCCGGAGCCGGCACCGAGGTCGAGCACGCGGCGGCCGGCCACGATCTTCGGATGGTCGAGGATATAGCGCGCCAGCACGGCGCCGCCCGCCCAGGCATAGGCCCAATAGGGCGGCTGCGGTTCCGGCCTGCCATCGTCCGTATCGCCATCGTCTTCGGGGTCGACGAGGCGCCTCAATCCGCTGCCTGGGTGAGTGGTGTAAAGCTGGATTTCGGGAAGCGCCGGTACCGGGGCAAGGCGCATATTCGCCTTGATGAATTCCGTCGGATCGAGGCGGAGGCGCCGGCCCGGCACATCGTCGTCGGCGAGATCCACTATTCGCGCAAAGCCCGGCGCAGGATCTTGCCGACCGGCGTCTTCGGCAATTCCGTCCTGAACTCGATATATCTGGGCCGCTTGTAGCCGGTCAGGTTCTCGCGGCAAAAGGCGACGATGGCTTCGGCGGTCAGGGCCGGATCCTTCTTGACGATGAACAGCTTCGGCACCTCGCCCGAATGCTCGTCCGGCACGCCGATCGCCGCCACTTCGAGCACGCCGGGATGTGCCGCCACGACCTCCTCGAGTTCGTTCGGATAGACGTTGAAACCGGAGACGAGGATCATGTCCTTCTTGCGGTCGACGATCTTGGTGTAGCCGCGCTCGTCCATGAAGCCCATGTCGCCCGATTTGAAGAACCCGTCCTCGGTCATCACCTTGGCGGTCTCGTCCTGCCGGTTCCAATAACCGGCCATCACCTGCGGTCCCCTGATGCAGATCTCGCCGACCTCGCCCAGCGGCACGTTGTTGCCGTCGTCGTCGCGGATGGCGATTTCGGTCGAGGGCAGCGGCAGGCCGATTGTGCCGGTGAACTCACCGGAGCTGAACTTGTTGGCCGTCGCCACCGGTGAGGTCTCCGAAAGGCCATAGCCTTCGCTGACGGGGCAACCGGTCAGCGCCTTCCAGCGCTCGGCGACGCCCTTCTGTACCGCCATGCCGCCGCCCAGGGTCAGCAGCAGCGGCCTGAAGTCGAGCTTGCGGAAGTCCTCATTGTTGAGCAACGCGTTGAACAGCGTGTTGAGGCCCGGAAAGATGTGGATCGGATACTTGCCCATTTCCTTGACGAAGCCGGGAATGTCGCGCGGATTGGGGATCAGTATGTTCTGACCGCCCATTTGCATGCCCATAAGCGCATTCACCGTCAGCGCGAAGATATGGTAGAGCGGCAGTGCGCAGACGAGGTTGAGATGCGCCGGCTTCGGCTTGACCGTGTAGGCGTCCTGCAGCCACAGCGAATTTTGCGCGACATTGGCCAGCACATTGCTGTGCAAGAGGGTCGCGCCTTTCGAGATTCCGGTGGTGCCGCCGGTATATTGCAGGAAGGCGACATCACTGGCGGCCACCGTGGCCGGCTTGAAAGTCATGCCGCGGCCAGCCTTCAGGGCGGCATTGAACTTGACATGGCCGGGCAATGACCAGGCCGGCACCATTTTCTTGACGCGGCGCACGACCAGATTGACGATCGAGCCCTTCAGGCCGCCGAGCATGTCGCCCATGGCGGCGACAATGACGTGCTTGACCGAGGTCCTGGCGACGACCGCCTGCAAGGTGCTGGCGAAATTTTCGAGGATAACGATGGCCTGCGCCCCGGAATCCTTGAGCTGATGCTCCAGTTCGCGCGGCGTGTAGAGCGGATTGACGTTCACCACCGTGAAACCGGCGCGAGCGACCGCCATCATCGCCACGGGATACTGCAGCACGTTCGGCATCATCAGGGCGACGCGCGCGCCCTTCTGCAATCCGGTGGACTGCAGATAGGCACCGAAGGCCGCCGAAAGCTGTTCGAGTTCAGCGTAGGTGATGGACTTGCCCATGCACGTGAAAGCCGGCTGGCCCGCGAACTGCTTGCAGGCGCCGACGAGGAAGTCGCCGATGGAACTGTAGGGAAGGGCGCCGATCTCGGCCGGCATGTTCTTGGGATAGCTGTTGAGCCATGGTTTTTGCGGCAGGCCGGCGGTGAGTTCGGTGAGCGCCTTCGGCAACCGCTGGCTGGCTGCTGTTGCTGGTTTCGAGACCGGTGCAGTTTTCGCTGGTGGCGAGCTCTTCGTCATCGCGATCTTGCCGGTTCCGGCATTGCCTGTTCCGGCCTTGGTCGCGGATGCCTTTGCCGGCGCGGCTTTCGTCGCCGGCTTCTTGGCGGTGGCCGCTGCTTTTGCCGCGGGGGTATTCTTGGCGGTTTTGGTCGCCGCCTTCGCGGTCGCGGCTTTGCCCGCAGCCTTGCCTTGCCCATCGGCTCCAGCGGCTGGTTTCGAGACCGCCTTGGCCGACGCCTTCACTGGCGCCTTCGATGCTTTTGCCACCCGTTCCTCCTCGACAACCCTGGTCGCCTGTTTCTCGTTGGCCCGTGCCGCGCCGCCTCCGGATTGATGGAGACGTCCTCCGCTGCCGCTGGTTGTCCATCTATGTATTGCCTCTATCGGCGGCGGTGCAAGTCTTGCCCTTGCGGCAAGACGCCGAAAGACTTGCCGCCGAAAATCGTTCCTGCCGGCTGCACTTGGAGCCGGCATCTTTCCGCATCGATGGCCGCATGAAGACGGCGCGCGGCACCCTTGTCGCCGGCCGCCGGATCAATAAAAAAATGCGGTCGTTAATAATATCGTGAATGGAAAGAACTGCTAATTTTTTCTGCCATTTAGCGAAATCGCGGATTCTTTTTCTGCTTCCCGCGGGGTAAGCAAACGGGGTGTTCCAAAGCCGGAAAAACGGTGCTTATATGCGCGCTTCGCGAGCCTGATAGAGGGGCTTGGAAGAACATCAGGGAGTGCTCAATGAAGAAGAAATTGACTTTTGCAGCCGCGTTGCTGGCTGCAAGCGTCCTGGGAGGCGTTGCCAACGCGAAAACCCTGGTCTATTGCGCGGAGGCGTCGCCGGAAGGTTTCGATCCGGCGCCGTACACTGCGGGACAGACGTTCGATGCGTCCTCGCGTACCGTTTTCAACCGCCTCGTCGAATTCGATCACGGCAAGACCTCGGTCTCGCCCGGCCTGGCTGAGAGCTGGGCGATTTCCGACGACGGCAAGGAATATACTTTCAAGCTGCGCAAGGGCGTCAAGTTCGCGCCCACCGACTATTTCACCCCGACGCGCGACATGAACGCCGACGACGTGGTGTTTTCGTTCCAGCGCCAGGTCGACAAGAACGGCCCCTGGTTCCAGTACATACCGGGCATCGCCTATCAGTATTACAATGACCAGTTCGGCGACAACATCACCAAGGTCGAGAAGGTCGACGACCTGACGGTGAAGTTCACCCTCAAGGAGCCGGCGATCACCTTCATTCCGACGCTTGGCATGGATTTCGCCTCGATCGTCTCGAAGGAATATGCCGACAAGCTGCAGGCCGACAAGACGCCTGAACTGTTCAACCAGAAGCCGGTCGGCACCGGCCCCTTCATCTTCGTCGACTACCAGACCGACGCCGCAATCCGCTACAAGGCCAACCCGGACTATTGGGGCGGCAAGCAGAAGATCGACGATCTGGTCTTCGCCATCACCACCGATCCGGCGGTGCGCGCGCAGAAGCTGAAGGCCGGCGAATGCAACATCATGTCCTACCCGGCGCCAGCCGATATTAAAGGCCTGCAGGCTGATCCGAACCTGACGGTCGCGGAGCAGGAAGGCCTCAACGTCGGCGCGCTGATGTACAACACCCAGCAGAAGCCGTTCGACGACGTGCGCGTCCGCAAGGCGCTCAACATGGCCATCAACAAGAAGGCCATCATCGACGCCGTGTTCCAGGGCGCGGGCCAGGTGGCGATCAACCCGATCCCGCCGACCATGTGGTCCTACAACAAGAACGTGAAGGACGATCCGTACGATCCGGACGCGGCCAAGAAGATGCTTGAAGAGGCTGGCGTCAAGGACCTCAAGATGAACGTCTGGGCCATGCCGGTGTCGCGTCCGTACATGCCGAACGCGCGCCGCACCGCCGAGCTGATCCAGGCCGACTTCGCCAAGGTCGGCGTCACCGTCAACATCGTCAGCTACGATTGGGGTGAATACCTCAAGCGCGCTTCGGCGGTCGATCACGACGGCGCCGTCATCGTCGGCTGGACCGGCGACAACGGCGATCCGGACAACTTCCTCGGCGTGCTCCTGAGCTGCGCTTCCGTCGGTTCGAACAACCGCGCGGAATGGTGCAACAAGGACTTCGATGCGCTCATCAACAAGGCCAAGACGGTTTCCGATCAGGCCGAGCGCACCAAGCTCTACGAACAGGCACAGGTCATCTTCAAGGAGCAGGCACCGTGGGCGACGCTGGCCCATTCCAAGGTGTTCATGCCGATGCAGAAGACAGTCTCCGGCTTTGCGATGGATCCGCTCGGCATCCACCGCTTTGACGGCGTCGATATCGCCGAATAAGGTTCGCGAAACGGGGCGGCGCCACAGGGCGCCGCCCCACCTCGCCCGCCATGCTGCGTTACATCCTCGGCAAGCTCGCCCTCATCATCCCGACCTTCATCGGGATAACCATCCTCGCTTTCGGCTTCGTGCGCATCCTGCCCGGTGATCCGGTGCTGGTGCTTGCGGGCGAACGTGGCCTGTCGCCCGAACGCCACACGGCGCTGATGCATCAGTTCGGTTTCGACCTGCCGATCTGGCAACAGTATCTGACCTATCTGACCAACATCCTCAGCGGCGATTTCGGCACCTCGTTTTCCACCAAGACGCCGGTGCTCAAGGATTTCCTGGTGCGGTTCCCGGCCACGGTCGAACTCGCCATCTTCGCCATGATCTTCGCCGTCATCTTCGGTGTCGCCTTCGGCATCTTCGCCGCGATCCGCCGTGGCTCCTGGTTCGATCAGCTGACCATGGGCACCGCGCTCGCCGGCTATTCCATGCCCATCTTCTGGTGGGGGCTGCTGCTGATCATCGTCTTCTCCGGCATGCTGCACTGGACCCCGGTCTCGGGCCGCATCGACCTTCTCTACTTCTTCAAGCCGGTGACCGGCTTCATGACCATCGATTCCCTCATCTCGGGCCAGAAGGGCGCCTTCCGCTCGGCGGTGTCGCACCTCATCCTGCCCACCATCGTGCTCGGCACCATTCCGCTGGCGGTCATCGCCAGGCAGACGCGCTCGGCCATGCTCGAAGTGCTGGGCGAGGACTATGTTCGCACCGCGCGCGCCAAGGGCCTGGCGCCGCGCCGTGTCATCGGCCTGCATGCCTTCCGCAATGCGCTGATCCCGGTCGTCACCACCATCGGCCTGCAGGTCGGCACGCTGCTCACCGGCGCCATCCTGACCGAGAGCATCTTTTCGTGGCCCGGCATCGGCAAGTGGATGATCGACGCTATTTCCAAGCGCGACTATTTCACCGTGCAGGGCGGGTTGCTTCTGATCGCGCTGATCGTCATGTCGGTGAACCTTGTCGTCGACGTGCTCTACGCCGTCATCAACCCGCGTATCCGGGCGAATTGACATGACCAATGAAGGCCCAGCCACCATCGAAGCCGCGACCGTCGTCGAGCCGCGGGACGCGCGGCTGCAGATGTTCGCCGAATTCTGGCACTATTTCTCCATCAACAAGGGCGCGGTGATAGGCCTCGTCGTCTTCGCCCTGCTGATCCTTGTCGCCATCTTCGCGCCGCTGCTCGCCCCGCATTCGCCGGACGATCAGTTCCGCGACTTCTTCCTGACGCCGCCGGCCTGGCAGGCGGGCGGCAACGCGCAGTTCCTGCTCGGCACCGATGCCGTCGGCCGCGATATGCTTTCGCGCCTTATCTACGGTTCGCGCTTCTCGCTCGCCATCGGTTTCGTCGTCGTCACCACGGCACTGATCTCCGGCGTCATCCTCGGCTTGCTTGCCGGCTACTGCCGCGGCTGGGTCGACACGCTGATCATGCGCATCATGGACATCATCCTGGCCTTCCCGTCGCTGCTGCTCGCGCTGGTGCTGGTCGCGGTGCTCGGCCCCGGCCTCGTCAATGCCATGATCGCCATCGCCTTCGTGCTGCAGCCGCACTTTGCCCGGCTCACCCGCGCCGCGGTGATGGCGGAGAAGACCCGCGAATATGTGGTCTCGGCCAAGGTCGCCGGCGCCAGCCATCTCAGGCTGATGCTGGTCACCATCCTGCCCAACTGCATCGCACCGCTGATCGTGCAGGCGACGCTGTCCTTCTCCAACGCCATTCTCGAGGCCGCCGCCCTCGGCTTCCTCGGCATGGGCGCGCAGCCGCCGACGCCCGAATGGGGCACCATGCTTGCCGAAGCGCGCGAGTTCATCCTGCGCGCCTGGTGGGTGGTGACTTTCCCGGGCCTCGCCATCCTGATCACCGTCTTTGCCATCAACCTGATCGGCGACGGCCTGCGCGACGCCCTCGACCCCAAGCTGAAAAGGTCGTGAGCATGTCTCTGCTCGAGATCAAGAACCTCACCGTTTCCTTCGACACCGCCGCCGGACCGTTCATGGCCGTGCAAGGCATCGACCTTTCGATCGAGCCGCGCGAGGTGCTGGCGATAGTCGGCGAGTCCGGCTCCGGCAAGTCGGTGTCGATGCTGGCGGTCATGGGGCTGTTGCCCAACACCGCGACGGTCAAGGCCGACCGCATGGCCTTCGACGGCGTCGACCTGTTGAAGCTCAGCCCGTCCGAGCGCCGCAAGATCGTCGGCAAGGACATCTCGATGATCTTCCAGGAGCCGATCGCCAGCCTCAACCCGTGTTTCACGGTCGGCTTCCAGATCGAGGAAGTGCTGCGGTTCCACATGGGCATGGACCGAGCACAGCGCCGCGCCCGCGCCATCGAACTGATGAAGCTGGTCGGTATTGCCGATCCGGAAGAACGGCTGAGTTCGTTTCCGCATCAGATGTCCGGCGGTCAGTGCCAGCGCGTCATGATCGCGATCGCCATTGCCTGCAATCCGAAGCTTTTGATCGCCGACGAGCCGACGACAGCGCTCGATGTCACCATCCAGAAGCAGATCCTCGATCTGCTCGTTTCGCTGCAGGCCAAATACGGCATGGGCCTGATCATGATCACCCACAATATGGGCGTGGTGGCCGAGACCGCCGATCGCGTCATCGTCCAGTACAAGGGCCGCAAGATGGAAGAGGCCGACGTGCTGTCGCTGTTTGAATCGCCGAAGAGCAACTACACGCGCGCACTGCTGTCGGCGCTGCCGGAAAACGCCGTCGGCGACCGGCTGCCGACCGTGTCCGACATGCTGTTCGAGCCGGCCCCCTCGGTAGCGGGAGCCTCCGCATGAGCACGACGGTCCTCGAAGGCAAGAACATCGTTCGCGACTACCATATCGGCGGCGGCCTGTTCACCGGACCGCGCACCGTGCACGCGGTCAAGGGCGTCTCCTTCACGGTGGACAAGGGCAAGACGCTGGCCATTGTCGGCGAAAGCGGCTGCGGCAAGTCCACGCTCGCCCGCATCATCACCTTGATCGATCCCGCGACGTCGGGCGAATTGTTCATCGACGGCAACAAGGTCGACATCGCCAAGGGCGGACTGACGAAGGAGATGCGCCGCAAGGTGCAGATCGTCTTCCAGAACCCTTACGGGTCGCTCAATCCGCGCCAGAAGATCGGCGACGTGCTCGGCGAGCCGCTGCTCATCAACACTGACAAGCCGGCCGCCGAACGGCGCGACCTCGCCATGAAGATGCTGAAGAAGGTCGGCCTCGGCCACGAGCACTACAACCGCTATCCGCACATGTTCTCGGGCGGCCAGCGTCAGCGCATCGCCATTGCCCGCGCGCTGATGCTCAACCCCAGCCTGCTGGTGCTGGACGAGCCGGTCTCCGCGCTCGACCTGTCGGTGCAGGCGCAGGTGCTCAACCTGCTCGCCGACCTGCAGGACGAATTCCAGCTGACCTATGTCTTCATCAGCCACGACCTCTCCGTGGTGCGCTACATCGCCGACGACGTGATGGTGATGTATTTCGGCGAGGCCGTCGAATACGGCTCGCGCGACGAGGTCTTTGCCGACCCCAAGCACAGCTACACCAGGACGCTGTTTGCCGCGACGCCGCGAGCCGACGTTGCCAGCATTAAAGCGAGGTTGGCGAAGAAGAAGGCGGCCTGACCGGAGGTCAGGCACGGCCCATCCGGTTACGACAGCTTCGCAATGATTGCCCGCAGCGCCGCGCCGAACTTGTGGATCTCCTCGACTGTGTTGTAATGCACCAGCGAGGCGCGGATGGCGCCGCTGTCCATCGACAGGTTGAGGCGTTTCATCAGGCGGGGCGCATACATGTGGCCGTCGCGGATGCCGATCTGCATCTCGGCCATTTCCTCGACGATCCGCTGTGGCGACAGCTTGCCGATGTTGAAGCAGAAGGTCGGCACGCGCTCGTTGATGCGGGCGTCGTCGGCGACACCGTAGATGGTCGCGCCGCAGCCTTTCAGCACGCCCATCATCTCGCGCGCCAGCAGCAACTCATAGTCGCGAATGGAGCCCATGCCGGCGACGATGTTTTCGCGCCGCGATCGGTTGTTGGAGGGCGCGAGATTGCGGCCGATCAGTTCCAGATACTGCACGGCGGCATCCATGCCCGACACGTTCTCGTAGATGAAGGTGCCGGCCTCGACCTTGTAGGGCGGCTCGTTGGGGATGAAGTCCTCGCGGAAGGTCGGCAGGCGCTTCAGCGTTTCGAAGCGGCCCCACAGGAAACCCATATGCGGCGAAAAATTCTTGTAGCCGGAACAGACGAGGTAGTCGCAATCCCAGGCCTGCACGTCGATCAGTCCATGCGGCCCGTAATGCACGCAGTCGAGGAACACTTCGGCGCCGGCCGCATGCGCGATTTTAGCCACCGAGGCGACATCGACGATCGAGCCGATCGAGTGTGCCGTCACCGTGCAGGCCACCAAGCGAGTGCGGTCGGAGACCAGTGGACGCAAATCGTCGACATGCAGATTGCCGTCCTCGCGCATGCGCCACCACTTGAATTTGGCACCGGCGGATTCCAGCGCCAGCCACGTGGCGATGTTGGCATCATGGTCCATGTCGGTGATGACGATTTCATCGCGCTCTGCAAGCATCTGGCCGATGCCGAGGCTGACCAGGCGGATGAAGGAGGTGGCGTTCATGCCGAAGCAGATTTCCGCTGGGCTGTAGGCATTGATCAGCAAGGCGACACTCTCACGAGCATCGGCGACCGACTGGTCGACGGTGACGCTGCGGCCATAGCGGCCGCCGCGCTGCACATTGTGCGAGACCAGGTGGTTGGTCACCGCGTCGAGCACGCTCTGCGGGATTTGCGCGCCGGCGGCATTGTCCATGAAGATGAAATCGCCGGCCCGCTGCAGGGCAGGGAACATGGCGCGGATGGTGTCGACGGGAAAGCCGCCGGTGGCCTGGGGATTGCTCAAGAATATCTCCTGCGAAGTGCTTGTGGTGAGTGGCTAGAGTAATTCCAGGAAAAGTGCGTAGCGGTCTTCCGTCCGGAATTGCGTGAAAACAAAGAGTTAGAGCGGTTCGGCGGTTCCAACAAACACTGAACCGCTCTAGCGGGCTTTCTCGTCCTTGAAGCGGGCTTCAAGCAGGCTGACGAGACGAACCATCGGCCAAAGGAAGATGAGATAGACGAGTGCCGCGCCGATCAGCGGCGAGGGGTTGGCGTAGAGCGATTGCGCGTTGGTCGCTTCCTTCAACAGTTCCGGCAGCGCCACGGTTGAGGCCAGCGAAGTGTCCTTGAACATCGAGACGCAGTTGCTGGTCATCGGCGGGATGACGACGCGCACCGCCTGCGGCAGCACGACCTTGCGCAAGGTCAAGAGGAATGGCAGGCCGAGCGCCTGCGAGGCCTCGAACTGGCCGCGCGGAATGCTCTCTATGCCGGAGCGGAACACTTCGGCCGAATAGGCCGACATAATGATGGCGAACGCGGTCACCGCCGAAGCCCAGGACGACAGGCGAATGCCGAGGAAAGGCAGCGCATAGTAGATCAGGATCAGCACGACTAGGACCGGCAAGGCACGGAAGATGTCGGTGTAGCCGACCGCCAGCCAGCGCAGCGGCTTCGGCGCATAGAGTCGCAACAGGCTGATCACCAGGCCGATGGGAATGCCGATGCCGATGCTGAGCAGGCCGAGCAGCAGCGTGTTCAGGAAGCCGCGCAGCAGTGCCGGCAGGCTCGACGCGATGACGTCTGCGTTGAAGAAGGTGTCGATCAGCGACATCGGAGCATTCCCGAACGGTGTTGCGTCATCTGACGCCGGAGAGCCCGACCCGGGATCAAGATCGGCCTTGCCGAACGGATACTGGTCCCGGGAAGGTTATGCGTGAAAACGGCCGACCCTTCGGAGCCGGCACGCCTTCCGTTCTGTCGATCGCCGCTCAGGCCTTGGGCAGCGGCATTTCCTTGACGGTCGAGGAATCGGCCGGGGCGTCGCTGCCGAACCACTTCTTGTGGATGGCGGCCAGCGTACCGTCCTTCTTCATCGCGCTCAGCGCGTCGTTGATCTTGCCGAGCAGCGGATGATCCTTGGTCATCATCAGGCCGTACTGCTCGCCGGTCTTGATGCGCTGCTTGACCTTCAGGTCCTTCATCTTGGTGAAGGAATACTCCATGCCGGGAATGTCGCTGACGGCGGCGTCGATACGGCCTGCGCTGAGGTCGAGCAGCAGGTTCTGTTGCGTGTCATAGCCCTTCACGTCGCTGAAGCCGTCGGCGTCCTGGTGCGCCTTGACCCAGGTCTCGCCGGTCGAGCCCGAGAGCACGCCGACGATCTTGCCCTTGAGGTCGGCCTCGGTGTTGACGGCGCTGTCGGTCTTGGTGGCGATGCCCATGTCGGAATCATAATAGGGCTGGGTGAACGACTGCGACTTCAGCCGCTCCGGCGTGATCGTGATCGAGGAGATGGCGACGTCGATGCGCTTGGAGGTGGTCGCGGCGAACAGTGCCTGGAAGCCGAGATCGGCGATGTCGGTGGTCATGCCGGCGCGCTTGGCCGCCTCGTTGACGATGTCGACCTCAAAACCCTCGAAGGTACCGCTCTCGTTCTTGTATTCGAAGGGCGGGTTGGTCGGGTAGGCGCCGACATTGAGCACATCGGCGGCATAGGCGGTTGCCGGCCCGGCGGCGATACCGATTGCCGCTGCGAAAAGGATGAGATTGCGACGGGTCAGGTTCATTGGTGGTCCCTCTGGGGTGTTGCCTCTGTTGTTGATCGGGCGGGCTGCCCCGCACGGTTTGTTGCCGTCCCGCCTCCCAGCGGGGCGTCAATTCATGATGGCGACCATGGGCTCGAGCGTGGCTGCAATCTGGTCACCGTCGCGTAGGCATTCATGCGCGCGGCAAGGTTGGCGATGGTCTCGGTATGCGGGTTCCTGGGCGCACGCATCACAAGCGTAGCGCGCGCTGGACGATGATTGGGGCAGCACAAACGACAAGGACTGAAACCCCTCCTACCCGGAGCAGAATGATGAAATGCCCGGAACCCCTCCAGCCCGACGGCCGCCATCGATCTTGAATGCTTATCCAAAGCGCGGCGCTTTTCAAGGCAAAAGTTTTAAGCTTAAAAAAGTTGCCCGGCTTGCCGCTCGGCTGGGCGCTAGCGCGTGTCTTCCCCCGCCAGTTCGGCCCGGGCGGCGGCATAATTGGCCGCGGCGCCCGCACCGAGAAACATCGTGTCGCTGGCCAGGACGAAAAAGCTGGCGCCGACGGCTGCCCATTGGCCGACGGTCTGCGGGCTGGCGCAAAATATGCCGGAGGTCTTGTCGTGCGCGATCGTCACGCCGATGATCCTGCGGATCGCATCCGCGAGCTTGTCGGCGCCCTTCGGTCCGATCGCATCGATCGACACGGAGAGATCGCCGGGGCCGACAAAGATCACGTCGACGCCGTCGACATCAGCGATCGCCTCGATGTTGGCCAGCCCTTCAGAAGTTTCGACCTGGATCGCGACGATGGTCCGCTCATTGGCGCCCGCAAGATATTCGGGAATACGATAACCATAACCGGCCGCGCGGCCGGGTCCGACGCCGCGTTCGCCTCGTGGCGGATAGCGGGCCGCTTTCACCGCCATTGCCGCCTGTGCCGGTGTCGAGACGCGGGGCACCAGCACGCCTTGCGCGCCGCTGTCCAATGCCGCCTGGATGGCTTCGGGCGCATGTCCGGGAACGCGCACCATCGCCGGCACGCGATGCACATCGGCGGCGCGCACCATGGTTTCGATCATCTCGCGCGAGATCTGGGCATGCTCCCAGTCGATGCAGAGGAAGTCGAGGCCGGACAGCGCCATCACCTCGACCGCGACGGGGTGAGGAATGGCGGCGAAGGAGCCGACGAGGTTGGTCTTACCGATGCATTTCTGGCGGAACTCGCTCATGCCGATCCCTTTTTCATCCCGCCAAATTCATATCGGCAAACCAGCGCGAGGCGAAGCTATTTCATGCTTGAAATATTTTCGCGGAGCCGTAGCGTGCGATCTTCGCCGGGAGGTCGCGACATGAACAAAGCACATCCGTTGCATGGCTCCAACAAACTGAAGCTTGGCGTCTTCTCGACCAACGCCGATGGTGGCCTTGCCATATCGGATGTGCCGGAGCGCTGGACGGCGAGCTGGCAGGACAATCTGACCGCAGCCCGGATCGCCGACCGCGCCGGGCTGGAGTTCCTGCTGCCGATCGCTCGCTGGCGCGGCTTTGGCGGCCGCAACAAGGTACGAGAATCGTCGTTCGAGACCTTCACCTGGGCGGCGGCGCTCGGCGTGGCCACCGACCGGATCGGCCTGTTCATGACCGTGCATGTGCCGCTGGTGCATCCGCTCTATGCCGCCAAGGCGCTGGCGACGGTCGACCACATCAGCCAGGGCCGTGCCGGTTTGAACATCGTCTGCGGTTGGAACCCGAATGAGTTCGGCATGTTCGGCACGCCGCTGGTCGAGAAGGGTTATGACCAGGCGGCCGAATGGATCGAAATTCTGGAGAAGCTCTACGCGTCGGCGGAGCCGCTCGACTATGAAGGCACCTATTATCACCTCACCCAGGCGGTCAGCCGGCCGGCCAGCCTGCAGGTTCCGCGCCCGGTGACCATGAATGCCGCTTTCGGCGGCCCGGGCCGCGATTTCGCCGCCGCCCACTGCGACTACCTGTTCACGACCTTTTCCGAGATCGCCGATGCCGGCAAGCATGTCGCCGACATCGGCGAGCGGGCCGACAAGGTGGGCCGCGAGGTCGGCGTCTACACCGTGGCCCATGTCGTCTGCCGCCCGACCATGGAAGAAGCGCAGGCCTATTGTAACAGATATGCCGTCGATCTGGCCGATCACGAGGCGGTCGATGCGCATATGGCCGGCAAGAAGGAATTCTCGCAGTCGCACGACCCGCATGCCTATGACCGCTACCGCCAGCGTTTCGCCGGCGGCGCCGGCACCTATCCGCTGGTTGGAACGCCGCAGACGATTGCCGCCGAGATGGCCGCCATTGCCGCGCACGGCTATCAAGGTATCGCCCTGTCCTTCGTCAACTATACGCAGGAATTGCCCTATTTTTGCGACCACGTGCTGCCCTTGCTGAGGCAGGCCGGACTTCGCGAATAAAATATTCCGGAGAGACGAATTCTTTATTCCGGAACGACGGCGGTCGCCTGGATCTCCACCTTGGCGCGGTCTTCCACCAGCGCCACCACCTGCATGGCGGCCATGGCCGGAAAATGTCGGCCGATCACCTCGCGATAGGCCTCGCCGATCCCCTTGAGGTTGCCGAGATATTCGGCCTTGTCGGTAAAATACCAGGTCATCGAGGTGATGTGCCGTGGCTCCGCGCCGGCCTCGGCCAGCACCGCGACGATGTTCTGGAGCGTCTGCCGCACCTGGCAGGCGAAATCGTCGGTCTCGAACTGGCATTGCCCGTTCCAGCCGACCTGTCCGCCGACGAAGACGAGCCTGCCGCGCGCGGCTATGCCATTGGCGTAGCCGACCGGTTTTGCCCAGCCTTCCGGCTGCAGGATCTCGTGCATGTCGTCTCTCCGCCTATCCAATATCGGGTCCGCAATATCCGCGTTTCAAAACAATCCAATCCATCAACGCGACCTGTTCAGGCCGCGCCCATCACTTGCCGCGCGATCACCACTTTCTGGACGTCCGATGCTCCCTCATAGATGCGCAGTGCGCGAATTTCGCGATACAGGCTCTCGACGATGTGGCCTTTGCGGACACCGTCGCCGCCATGCAGTTGCACCGCTTTGTCGATCACCTCCTGAGCCTTGTCGGTGGCGAACAGCTTGGCCATCGCCGCCTCGCGCGTCACCCGCGCGGCGCCCATGTCCTTGGTCCAGGCGGCGCGATAGACCAGCAGTGCCGCCGCATCGACGTCGAGCGCCATGTCGGCGACATGGCCCTGCACCATCTGCAACTCGGCCATCGGCGCGCCGAACAATTTGCGCTCGGCCACGCGCTTGATGCTTTCATCGAGTGCACGGCGGGCAAAGCCGAGCGCCGCCGCGCCGACCGTCGAGCGGAACACGTCGAGCACCGACATGGCGATGCGAAAACCGTCGCCCGGCCTACCGATCAGCGCAGAGGCAGGCAGCCGGACCTGACCGAACGAAAGCCGCGCCAGCGGATGCGGCGCGATGACTTCGAGACGTTCGGCGATACCGAGGCCCTTGGCGTCTCCCGGCACGATGAAGGCCGAAAGCCCCTTGGCGCCCGGGGCCTCTCCCGTGCGGGCAAAGACGACATAAAGATCGGCGATGCCGCCATTGGAGATCCAGGTCTTCTCGCCGGTGAGAACGTAGCTGTCGCCGTCACGCGTCGCTGTCATCTCGGTGTTGGCGACATCGGATCCGGAGCGCGGCTCCGACAGGGCAAAGGCGGAGATCGCCTGGCCGGTGCGCGTCTTTGCCAGCCATTGCTGCTGGTCCGGCGTGCCGAACAGGCTGAGCGCGCCGGTGCCGAGCCCCTGCATGGCGAAGGCGAAGTCTGCCAACCCATCATGGCGCGCCAGCGTCTCGCGCGTGATGCACAAGGTACGCACGTCGAGCGGTCCCGGATTGTCGGTGTCGAGCGCCGTCGGCTTCAGCCAGCCGTCCTTGCCGAGCTTAGCCACCAGTTCACGGCAGGCGGCATCGACGTCATGATGATCGACGGGCAGGTTTTTCGCGCACCACGCGTCGAGGTGCTCGGCGAGGTCGCGATGGTGGTCGTCGAAAAACGGCCAGTTGAGGAAAGAGCGGTCAGGCATGTCTGCCTCCGCGGTACTTCAAGATTAGTGCTCTACGGCGCCCCCCTCTGTCCTGCCGGACATCTCCCCCTCTAGGGGGGAGATTGGCAGTGTCGGCAGCGGCGCCCTTTCTGCGACGTCGGCGGTTTGCGAAAGCATACGTGACAGCCAATCTCCCCCCTAGAGGGGGAGATGTCCGGAAGGACAGAGGGGGGCGCTGTCCCGCCAACGTCTCCGATAGAACGCCCATCCTCAATTCCCCTCGAACACGGGCTTTTCCTTGGCCACGAAAGCCAGGTACGCCCGTTCGAAATCGCGGGTCTGCATGCAGATAGCCTGCGCCTGCGCTTCGGCCTCGATCGCCTGGTCGAGGCTCATCGACCATTCCTGGTTGAGCTGCGTCTTGGTGATGCCGTGGGCGAAGGTCGGGCCGGAGGCGATCCGTGCCGCCATCTCCAGCGCGTCGGCCTCCAGAGCCGCGGCATCGACCAGCCTGTTGTAGAACCCCCAGCGCTCGCCTTCATCAGCCGTCATGGTGCGGCCGGTGTAGAGCAGTTCGGCGGCGCGGCCCTGGCCGATGATGCGCGGCAGGATCGCGCAGGCGCCCATGTCGCAGCCGGCAAGGCCGACACGTGTGAACAGGAACGCCGTCTTGGCTTCCGGCGTGGCGATGCGAATGTCCGAACTCATGGCGATGATGGCGCCGGCGCCGACCGCCACGCCGTCGACAGCCGCGATGATCGGCTTGCCGCAATTGAGCATCGCCTTGACGAAGTCGCCGGTCATGCGGGTGAAGGCGAGAAGTTGCTTCATGTCCATCTTGACCAGCGGACCGATGATGTCGTGGACATCGCCGCCGGAGCAGAAATTGCCGCCATTGGACAGGAACACCACGGCGTCGACGTCGTCGGCGTAAGCGAGGTCGCGGAACGTGTCGCGCAGTTCGGCGTAGCTGTCGAAAGTCAGCGGATTCTTGCGCTCCGGCCGGTCGAGCCGGATCTTGGCGATCCTGCCCTCGACCTCCCACAGGAAATGCTTCGGCTTCAGGCCGGCCATTGCAGTCATTCGCGTCCCTCCCAGTTGCTGCGGAACGAGGTCAGCATGCCGGTCAGCCGGCGCGCATCATCCTCGCTGACCTTGCCCAGCAATTCACCGATCCAGCCCTCATGCGCGGCGGCGATGGTGGCGAAGGACTTCGTGCCCTCGTCGGTCAACCGCACCATGGAGGTGCGGCGGTCGCCATTGCGGCGCGCGCGGGCGACAAGTCCTTCCGACACCAGCCGGTCGACAATGCCGGTGACATTGCCGTTGGACACCAGCAGGAAGCGTGACAGGTCGCTCATCAGCATGCCTTCCGGCGCCCGGTAAAGCGCGGCCATGACGTCGAAGCGCGGCAGGGTCGTATCGAATTCCCTCTTTAGCCGTTCGCGCAGTTCGGACTCGATCGTACGCGAGGCGCGCAGCAGCCTGATCCAAAGACGCAGCCGGTCCTTGCCGGGGCCCGATGGCACGGGCAGGGGGCCGGCTACCATGTTTCACCTCCCGAGATCGAAATCGCCTGTCCGGTGATCGATTGCGCCGCGTCGCCGCACAGCCACAGCACGGCTTCGGCAATTTCCTGCGGCTGGATGAAACGGCCTTGCGGATTGGTCGAGACGAGGCTGGCTCGCGCCTCGCCAGCCGAGCGGCCGGTCTTCTCGATGATGCGCTGGATGGACTCCTCCAGCATGTCGGTCTCGACGAAGCCCGGACATACGGCATTGACGGTGACGCCGGATTTCGCCGTCTCGGCGGCAAGCGCCCGCATCAGGCCGACGACGCCATGCTTGGCCGCCACATAAGGCGCGACATAGGCGTAGCCTTTCAGACCGGCGGTGGAGGCGATGAAGACGATCCGTCCTGCCTTGCGCGCGGCCATGCCGGCCAGCGCCGGCTTCACCGTCAGGAAGGCCCCGGTCAAATTGACGTCGAGCGTTCGCTGCCAGTCGGCCAGCGAGGTCTTGTGCGCCGGCGTGCTGCCGGCCATGCCGGCATTGGCGACGACCATGTCGAACGGCCCGCGCGCGGATTCTGCCGTCTCGTAAAGCGATGCCATCGCCACCTCATTGGTGACATCGGCGACGATGCCATGGATGTGGCCGTTTGCGCTGGCAAGCTTGGCGAGCTCAGCTTCGCGGCGCCCGCATATGGTCACGTCGGCACCAGCCTCGGCCAAAGTGAGCGCGATGGCCCGGCCGACGCCGGAGCCGCCGCCGGTGACCAGCGCATGCTTGCCGGAGATTGTCGCGGCCGTCATACTTTCAGCCCCGCGGCCGCATCGCGCTCGGCCAGCCGGTAGAGCTGGTCGCGTCCGGGCAGATAGGGATCCGGCCATTTGACGCCACGGTCGCCGAGCGTCACCGCCGCATGCAGCGTCCAGTAGGGATCGGAGAGATGCGGCCGCGCCAGCGCCACCAGATCGGCGCGGCCGGCCATCAGGATCGAATTGACGTGGTCGGGCTCGAAGATGTTGCCGACCGCCATCGTCGCCATGCCGACCTCGTTGCGAATGCGGTCCGAAAACGGCGTCTGGAACATGCGTCCGTAGACCGGCTTTGCCAACACAGAAGTCTGGCCGGCCGAAACGTCGCAGATGTCGACGCCGGCCTCGTGCAGCATCCGCGCGATCTCGACGGCATCTGCCGGCGTCACGCCTTCGATGCCGACCCAGTCATTGGCCGAAATGCGCATCGAGATCGGTTTTCCCGCCGGCCAGGCGGCGCGCACCGCGTGGAAGATTTCGAGGGGATAGCGCATGCGGTTTTCCAGCGGACCGCCATAGGCGTCCGTGCGCCGGTTGGTGACCGGCGTGATGAACGACGACAGCAGATAGCCGTGCGCGGCGTGGATTTCGAGCATGTCGAAGCCGCAGCGATCGGCCATCTCGGCTGAGGCCACGAATTGATCGCGCACCAAATCCATGTCGGCGCGGTTCATCGCCTTCGGAACTTGGTTCTCAGGCGACCACGCAACGGCCGATGCCGCCATGACAGGCCAGTTGCCCGAGACCAGCGGCACGTCGGTGCCTTCCCAGCCGACTCGGGTGGAACCCTTGGCGCCGGAATGGCCGATCTGGGCGCATATCTTCGCTTCGGTTTCGGTATGGACGAAGTCGACCAGCCGCCTCCATGCCATCTCATGTTCGGGCGCGTAGAAGCCGGGGCAGCCGGGCGTGATGCGTCCTTCCGGGCTGACGCAGGTCATCTCGATATAGACGAGCCCGGCGCCGCCCTTGGCGCGCTCGGCATAATGGGTGAAATGCCAGTCGGTCGGGCAGCCGTCGACGGCCTTGTACTGCGCCATCGGCGAAACGACGACGCGATTGTTGAGGACCATGTCGCGGAGCTTGAAGGGCGCGAACATCGGCGCCCGACGCAGCCTGTTGCCGCCGGCACCGGCCTGCCGCTGGAACCACTCTTCGGCGCCGCCCAGCCATTCGGCATCGCGCAGCCGCAGATTCTCGTGGCTGATGCGTTGCGAACGGGTCAAAAGCGAATAGTTGAACTGCACCGGATCGAGACCGAGATAGCGTTCGACCTCCTCGAACCATTCCAGAGAATTGCGCGCCGCCGACTGCAGCTTCAGCACCTCGGTGCGGCGGGCATCCTCATATTTGCGGAACGCGGCCTCGAGGTCCGGTTCGGTCTCGACATAGTCGGCCAGCGCCACCGCACTTTCCAGGGCAAGCTTGGTGCCCGAGCCGATCGAAAAATGCGCCGAGGCCGCCGCGTCGCCCATCAGCGCCAGATTCTTGTAAGACCAGCGCTCGCACAGCACGCGCGGGAAGTTGATCCAGGCCGAGCCACGGATGTGATTGGCATTGGTCATCAGCGCGTGGCCGCCGAGATGTTTGGCAAAGATGCGCTCACACACCGCGATGGACTCCTGCTGCGTCATCGCGCCGAAGCCGAAGGCGGCCCAGGTCTGTTCGCTGCACTCGACGATGAAGGTCGCGGTCTCGCTGTCGAACTGGTAGGCGTGCGCCCACACCCAGCCATGCTCGGTCTTCTCGAAGATGAAGGTGAAGGCGTCGTCGAATTTCTGGTTGGTGCCGAGCCAGACGAACTTGCATTTGCGCGTGTCGATGTCGGGCTTGAAGATATCGACGAAGCTGTTGCGCGCCCTGGAGTTCAACCCGTCGGCGGCGACGACCAGATCATGGGTCTCCATATAGGGTTTTGGATCGGCGATGTCGGTTTCGAACATCAGCTTGACGCCGAGTTCGCGGGCGCGGCGCTGCAAGAGAACCAGCAGGCGCTTGCGGCCGATGCCGCAGAAGCCGTGGCCTGACGAGACCGTGCGCACGCCGTCATGGATGACGGCGATGTCGTCCCAATAGGCAAAATGCTTCTTGATCCAGACGGCGCTGACCGGATCGTTCTTCGCAAGATTGTCGAGCGTCTCGGCCGACAGCACGACGCCCCAGCCGAACGTGTCGTCGGCGCGGTTGCGCTCGAAAACCGTCACCTCGTGCGCGGCGTCCCTCAGCTTCATTGAAATGGCAAAGTAGAGGCCGGCTGGTCCGCCGCCGAGAACCGCAACCTTCATCCGTGCGCTCTCCTCTTCGCTTGCTGCATATCGAGTATCGCGCCGGCGGCAAGATATTTCAAGCTTAAAGTTTTATGTCGAAATGATTATGCGGACGTGGGTCGCGCGCTTGCCGTGACGACCTTCAGGCGTATCCGCCGAGGCCGCTCCCATCGAGCCGAACAGGATCGCGGCAAGCACCGTGCGGGATGGACAGTCTTATGCCGGCGCCTTCCCGGGCGGCCGCAGCCAGTCCGCGTCGATCTCGGGAAGCGGAATTGCGGCAAGCAGGTCTCGCGTGTAAGTCTCCCTGGGATTGTCGAACAGCGCGTCGGTGGCGCTCGCTTCCACGATCCTGCCCTCGCGCATGACGATCACCTGTTGGCAGAGCCGCCGGATGACCGACAGATCATGGCTGATGAAGGCGACCGTCAGGCCCATCTCCGCGGCAAGCTTCTCCAGCAGCGTGAGGATCTGCGCCTGCGTCGAGACGTCGAGCCCGGAGACGATCTCGTCGGCCAGCACGAATTTCGGCGACAGCGCCAGCGCGCGCGCAATGCCGACGCGCTGGCGCTGGCCGCCCGACAGTTGGTGGCGGAAGCGGCTGGCGAAGCTCTGCGGCAGGCCGACGCGTTGCAATGCCTCGGCGACACGTGTCTTCAGATTGTCGCCAAGCCCGTTCTGCTTGAGCGGTGCGGCGATGATGCTGGCAATGGTGCGGCGCGGGTTGAGCGACGACATCGGATCCTGGAAGATCATCTGCAGGTCGCGGCGCAGTGGCCGCAGTGCCGCTTCCGGCAGATGGGTGATGTCGCGGCCCTCGAAACGGACGCTGCCGGCGCTTGGCTCCAACAGCCGCACCAGCGTACGGCCAAGCGTCGATTTTCCCGAACCGGATTCGCCGACGATGCCCGTCACCGAGCCGCTGGGCAGGTCGAAGTCCAGGCCTTTCAGAATCTCGGCCAGCGGTGCGCGGCCGATCAGCGGCTTGCGCGTCATGTCGGGCAGCGCGACCTTCAGCCCGCGCACGGAAAACAGCGGCTCAGCCATGCGGACGCCTCCAGGCCTGGTCGGCTGCCGCGATCTCGGCCGCAAGTCCGGCCAGTACCGTCTCGTCCACGGGTTTCAGCGAGGCGAAGGGATCTGTATAGCGCGGCGTGGCAGCCATCAGTGCCCGGGTGTAGGGGTGCCGAGGTGCCGCGAAGAGATCGGCGGTCTCGGCTTCCTCAACCACCTTGCCGGCATAAAGCACCGAGACCTTCTGGCTGATCTTGGCGACGACGCCGAGATCGTGGGTGACGAACAGGATCGCGGTGCCGTGCTCGCGCTGCAACGCGGCGATCAGCCGAAGGATCTGTTTCTGCACGGTGACGTCGAGTGCCGTGGTCGGCTCGTCGGCAACGATCAGCCGTGGCTCGGCGGCAAAGGCCGCGGCAATCAGCACGCGCTGTCGCATGCCGCCGGACAGTTCGTGCGGATAGCTCTTCAGCACGCGGTCGGGGTCGCGGATCTGCACCTCGTCCAGCAATTGCCGGATCCGCCGATCGGCCCTGTCGCCGCTCCAGCCGAGAATGCGCACCAGCCGGTCGGTCATCTGCGGGCCGATGCGGCGCGACGGGTTGAGCGCGGTCAGCGGATCCTGCGGGATCAGCGCCGTGCGCGCGCCGATCAGCGCGCGCCGTGCCTTCGGCGGATGCTTGCCGAGGTCTTCGCCCTCGAGCCGCATATCGCCCTCGACGATGCGCACGCTCGATGGCAGGACGCCAAGCACCGCCTTGCCGATCATCGTCTTGCCGGCGCCGCTCTCACCCACCAGCGCGCGCACCTCGCCGGGTTGCACTGAGAGCGATACCGAGCGCAGCACCCGCTGGCCATTGGCCAGCACGGCGCTCAGATTGGCGATGTCGAGGCAGGCGCTCATCGCAGCACCGGATCGAAACGCGTCTTCAGCGCTTCGCCGAACTGGCTGAACGAGAGCACGGTGAGGATGAGCGTGATCAGCGGGAAAACCAGCACCCACCAGGCCTGATGGATCGACAGCCGGCCCTCGGCGATGATGCCGCCCCAGGTCGGATCGTCGGTCGAGATCGACAGATTGACGAAGGACAGGATCGCCTCGACGATGACGGCGATGCCCATCTCCAGCGACAGCAGCGCCACGATAGACGGCACTACATTGGGCAGCACCTCGCGCAGCATGATGCCGATGCGGCCGTAGCCGGCGATGCGGGCATTCTCGACATAGTCCATGCGCGACTGCCCCATGGCTTCGGCACGAATGACCCGGCAGAAGCGCGTCCAGTCGATGATCGCGATGGCGAGAATGACCGAGCTCAAGCCGGTGCCGAGCACGGCCACCAGCAGGATGGCGAACAGCACCGGCGGGAACGCCATCCAGATATCGACGATGCGCGAGATGATCCGGTCCGCCCAGCCGCCGAAATAGCCGGCGATCAAGCCGAGCGTCGAACCGACGACGCAGGCGGCGATGGCCGCGGCAAAGGCGACGATGAAGGCGATGCGGCCACCAAAGATCAGGCGCGAAAGCAGGTCGCGGCCGAGGCTGTCGGTGCCGAGCCAATAACCAGGCTCGGCGCCATCGAGCCAGAACGGCGGCAGACGTTCGAGCATTAAATCCTGCGCCAGCGGATCCTGCGGCGCGACCAGCGGCGCGAAGATTGCCGCCAGGAGCGCGATGAGGAGCCAGCCGCCGGCCAGCCACAGCCTCGGGCTCAATCCGCGTCGTGGGATGCGTGCCTCATCCATGGCGCAGCCTCGGATTGAGCAGCGCATACATCATGTCGACGGCAAGGTTGATCAGCACGAACAGCAGCGCGAAGACCAGCACGATGCCCTGGATCAGCGGCAGGTCGCGGTTGATGACGGCGTCGATCGCCATGTTGCCGAGGCCCTCATAGGAGAACAGCCGTTCGACGATGACCGTGCCGCCGATGAGGAAGGTGAATTGCACGCCGACCAGGGTCAGCGTCGGCAGGGCGGCATTCTTCAGCGCCTCGCGCAGGATAACCTGCGTTTCCGAAAAACCCTTGACCCGTGCCAGCACGACATAGTCGAGGTCGAGCACTTCCTTCAGCGACTGTTTCAACAGCTGCGAGATGATTGCCGCCAGCGGCAGCGCCAGGGCAATCGCCGGCATCAGCATGTGTTTCAACAGGTCCCAGGTCAGGTCGAGGCGCAGCCGAAGCAGGCTCTCGAAGAAATAGAATTGGGTGACGAAGGGCAGGTCGAGTTGCGGCGACACGCGGCCCGAAATGTCGAAGATCGGCACCAGCACGCCGAAGAGCAGGATCAACACCAGGCCCCAGAGGAAATCGGGAATGGAAAGCGCTGCACCGCTGGCGATGTCGATGCCGGCTTCGACCGCCGTACCGCGTTCGCGCGCGCCGAGTATCGCCGTCGTGCCGCCGATCGCCACCGCCATGACAAGCGCGACGATGGCAAGCTCCAGCGTTGCCGGAAGCCGGTTGAAGACGAGGCCGAGCACCTCTTGCCGCAGCGAGATCGAGGTGCCGAAATCGCCTCTGGCGACACCGGACAGCCAGATGAAGAACTGTTCGACGATCGTCTTGTCGAGCCCGTAGAGCGCGCGCAGCCGGGCGATGTCGTCACTGGTGGCGCCGGGCGGCAGCATCATGGCGATCGGGTCGCCGGGCGCGACGCGGATGACCACGAATACGACGACGGCCACGCCGAACAGCGTGATCAGCATCGTCAGCAGACGGATCAGGAATCGTTGCAGGAGCATTTAAATCTTCAGGAGCCCTTGGGCTCGTATGCCCGATGGAAAATGCGCGCCGTCATTGGCGACGGCGCGCGGCAATTCCGGGCCGATATCAGGCCGGGGTCATCAGGGCCGGCAGCAGCGCGCCGGAAATATGCTGCACCACGTTGACGCCCTTGGCATGCACGATCGGCTGCGCGTACTGCATCAGCGGCAGCACATAGGCCTGCTCGGCGATGTATTTATCGACCGCCTTCCAGCCGGCGATGCGCTTGGCCTCGTCTTTCTCTCCCCACAGCGGATTGATCATGTCGATCAGGTCCTGGCTGTCCCAGACCGAATGCGGGCTCGGCCCATACATGGCAAAGCCGGTCGAGGTGGTCGGATCGCCAATGGCGTTGCCCCAGTTGTAGAAGGCCGCGGGCGCGAGCTTGTCGGCGGCGCGCAATTCGTAGTGCTTGGCGATCTCGTAGACCTCGATCGTCGCATCGATGCCAACCTTGCGCCACATGCCGACGATCGCCTGGATCATCTCATAGTCCTTGGGCTTGAAGCCCTTGGTCGTCTGGATGGTGAACTTGACCGGCTTTTCCGGCGAATAGCCTGATGCCGCCAGCAGTTCCTTGGCCTTCTCCGGATTGTGCTCCACCTTGATCGAGGCATCGAAGGCCGTGTATTCCGGCGTTTCCAGTGTGGCGATCGGCTGGCCATAGCCGCGCAGCAGCCGCTTCACCAGAAGCTCCTTGTCCACCGCCATGACGGCTGCCTGGCGCACGTTCTTGTCCAGCATCGCTTCGATGTCGTTGAAGAAGATCATGCCGATGTCGGAAACATTCTTGATCGAGCCGGCGAGCCCGTCCTTGGCGATCAGCCGGTCGTATTCCTCATAGGGGATTTCGAGCGTCACCTGCGAGGAACCGGATTCGATCTCGGCGACGCGGCTTGCCGCATCGGTGACGAACTTGATCGTCACATTCTCGAAGGCCGGCTTGCCGCCCCAATAATTCGGATTGGCCTTCAGCCGCAGGAAGGCATTGCGCTCGAATTTTTCGACCATGTAGGGGCCGGTGCCGATCGGCGCCTTCTCGAACCCTTCGGCGCCGACCTTCTCGTAATAGGCCTTGGGCATGATGTAGCCGGTCAGGAACGACATCCACTTGAAATAGACCGGGTCGAACTGCACGACGTCGCCTGTGATCTTGTTGCCGTCGATCTTGAAATTACTGACGTTTTTCCAGACGAACTGGATCGGGTTGCCGGTCTTTTCGTCGCCAGCGCGCTGCAGCGACCAGACGACGTCTTCCGGTGTGAAGGGTGAGCCGTCATGCCATTTCACGCCTTCGCGCACCGTCATCATGATCTTGGTGCGGTCGTCGTTCCAGCCCCATTCGGTCAGCAGGCCAGGCGCGAAGGACAGGTCCGGCTTCTGCGGGATGAACTGGTCGAACACCGATTGGTAGAGGCCCTGGATCGTCGGGTTGACGGCTGACGGCCCGGTGGTCGGATCCCAGGACGGCAGGTTGACGTTGTAGGCGATGGTCAGTTCGCCGGCGGCAGCTTGGGCGATGGTTGGCAGGCCAACGGCGGCCACGCCAAGTGCCGCGGCACTGTACCCCAGCAATTCGCGTCTGTTGATTGTCATGGTCGTTCCCCTTGTTGGTTATTGTCTTCGCGCGGCTTCGTCCGGTCATTGGTTCGGGCTTCGTCGGCAGCAGCGCCTTGCCTCTCGTCGCCCTCATGAAATCGTCTGGCCTACCTCCCGCCGAGCTGTTGCGCGAGCATGAAGCCCGAGGCGGCACCGGTGCCGGCACCGGGCCATGTCGCGGCGCCGGTGAGGTGCAGATTGCTGACCGGCGTGTTCCAGCCGGCATAGCCGCGCGCAGGACGGAACAGGAAGTTCTGCGCCAGATGATGGCTGCCGCAGACCTGGTCGCCACCGACGAGGTTCGGGTTCTCGCGCTCGAGATCGATTGGCGAAAACACCGCGCGGCCGAGGACTTTTGCGCGCAGGCCCGGCGCGTAGGTTTCGATGATGTCGAGCACGCGGTCGGCATAGGCCTCCTTGACCTGATCCCAATGCGCCGGCGCGATCTTGGCCGAGGCGTCGCCCGCGATTTCGGCGGGCAGCATGCGCACCTGCACCCACAGCACATGTTTGCCCGCAGGCGCGCGCGACGGATCGACTGCCGTCGGCTGGCCGACGACAAGTACCGGTTCGTCCGGCAACATGCCTGCCATCGCCTGCTGATAGGTGCGCGACATCTGGTCGAGCGATGGCGCCAGATGCACATAGGCGAATTGGCGCAACTCTGCCCCGGCCCGCCAATCCGGCAGATCGGCCAGCGCCAGGTGGATCATCATCGTGCCCGGCGCATGCCGGAATTTTTGCATCGCCGTGTCGAAGCGGGTGTCGCCGGAACCTCCGGGCAGCAACTTGCCGGTCAGCGCCTTGGGCGCCACGCCGGCAATGACCGCCCTGGTGGCCGTATGCGTCTCGCCGGAGGCAAGCCCTACGCCTGTCGCTTTGCCGCCGGAGACCTTGATCTCGGCGACATCGGCGCTGGTGACGATCTTGCCGCCGGCCGACGTCACCATGCCGGCCAGCGCACGGATGATCGTGTCGGCGCCACCCTTGCCCAGCACCATGCCGAAACTCTGGTTGGCCATCGATTCCAGATAGGGAAACACGGCGCCGCCGGCGATATCTGGCGCGAAGTCGAGATGCATGCCCCAGGTGGCGAACGTCGCCCTGATGTGTGGTGACTCGAAATTTTCCTCCAGCCACGCACGCGGCGAAGACAACAGCAGCCGGCCGGTGTCGAGCGCGCCGGAAACACCCTTCTTGCGCCACAGGTTCCAGGCGGTTGCCGCAAGCGCCCGGGCGCTCATTGGCGAGCCCAGCAGCTTGAACAAATGTTCGGCTTCGGTGGGGAAGGCGGTGACCAGCTTGCGCCATGTTGCGGCATCGGCGGCTGAAAACGCGGCCATGTGGCCGGCGGTCTTTTCCAGATCGTTGCTGACGCCGAACCAGCGTCCATCCGGGAACGCGCTGGCGAAACAGTCGGCGACCGGCGCGAATTCCAGCCCCTGCGCTTTCAATTCATTTGCATATTTCCGGTGGAAGGCGGAGCCGGCGAACAGGCTCAGATTCATCGCGCCGAAGTCGTGGCGGAAGCCGGGGAGGGTGAATTCGCGGGTCTGGACGGCGCCGCCGATTGTCGCGCTGCGCTCGAAAACCCCGGTTTTCCAGCCCTTGAGCGCCAGATGCGCGGCGCATGCCAGAGTGTTATGGCCCGCCCCGACAAAGATGGCGTCGAACTCGCTCACGCCCCGTTCCCATTTCCTTTATGCTTAAAGATAATTGCAGATGCATATGTTTTCGTCTAGTAGGATATTAAGGGCCGAGACGAGCCTTGATCATGTCAGACAAGAGGGAACAGAGACCATGGACACCCAAAAACTTCTCGGCGAAGTCGCCGGCCAGCTCCTTTCCGGCGCCATCAAGGTGGTCGACCTGACGGCGCCGCTCGGACCGGACACACCGCTGATCAAGCTCCCGCCGGAGCTCGCCGTCGACACGCCGAAGGTCGAGATCCACTCGATCTCCCGCTACGACAAGAACGGTCCGTGGTGGGCGTGGAACTGGCTGAAGCTCGGCGAGCATTCCGGCACGCATTTCGACGCGCCGCAGCATTGGATCAGTGGTAAGGACTATCCGGACGGCGCCACCGACACCATTCCAGCGCAGAATTTCATCGGTCCGGTCAATGTCATCGACTGTTCGAAAGAGGCCGCCGCCGACCCTGATTTCCTGCTCACCGTCGACCACATCAAGGCCTGGGAAGCCAAGCATGGCGCCATCAATGCCGGCGAGTGGGTGGTGATGCGCACCGACTGGTACAAGCGCAACGGCTCGGAAGCCGAGTTCCTCAACGCCAACGAGACCGGCCCGCACACGCCCGGCCCGACGGCTGAAGCCATCCAGTTCCTGATCAGCAAGAATATCAAGGGCTGGGGCTCGGAGACCATCGGCACCGATGCCGGCAAGGCCGGCGGCATGGAGCCGCCATTCCCGGCGCACACGCTGATGCACAAGGCCAACCGCTATGGATTGGCCAGCCTCTGCAACCTCGACCAGTTGCCGCCGAAAGGTGCCATCCTGATCGCGGCACCGCTCAAGATCGAGCACGGCACGGGCAGCCCGATCCGCGCACTCGCGCTGGTGCCGGGGAAATAGGGCGAAGGCGGTCTTCGGGAGAAGATCATGGTTGCAGCAGATGTTGTAGTGATGGGTGGGAAGGGGCAGCCTGGCAAGGCCGCCGCTCTACGGCGCCCCCCTCTGTCCTGCCGGACATCTCCCCCACGAGGGGGGAGATCGGCTGTCATCGTTGCCTTCGCCAATTTCCAACGTTGCAAGAACGAGCGGGGCGCCAAAGCTGCCAATCTCCCCCCTCGTGGGGGAGATGTCCGGCAGGACAGAGGGGGGCGCCGTAGAGGGCTGACCTCGCATGCCTACCAGCTGGCCCCGGGGAATCATCAATGAACGCCCCCGATCACATCATCGTCGGCAGCGGCATCAATGGGCTGGTTTGCGCGGCGATGCTTGGCGGCAATGGCGCCAGGGTGCTCGTGCTGGAGCGCAATGACCGCATCGGCGGCTGCATGCGCACCGAGGAGATCACCGCGCCCGGCTTCATCCACGACGTGATGGCGACGACCTTCGTGCTGTTCATCACCTCGCCGGCCTTCGCAGCACTGGGCGCCGACCTCGCCCGGCACGGGCTGGAATTCTGCCACACCGGCACGCCAACGGGCGTGCTGCGGCCGGATGGCAGCCACGCGGTGCTCACCACCGACCGCGCCGCCAACATCGCTGCGTTCAACGCGATCGCGGCCGGCGACGGTGACCGCCATGCGGAAGATGTCGGCGGCATCGAGCGCAATGCCGGCCTGCTGTTCGGCTTGCTCAGCGGCAGTCTGTGGTCCTATCCGACGGCCAAGCTGCTGGCCGGCGACGCCTGGCGGCGTGGTCCGCGCGGGCTTGCCGCCTTTCTCGGTGACGCCCTTGTGTCGGCGCGCGGCTGGCTGGAAAGCGCTTATCAGTCCGAGACCGTCCGCGCGCTCTGGGCGCCGTGGGTGCTGCATGCCGGGCTTGGCCCGGAAGACGGCTTTTCCGGCCAGATCGCCAAGGTGATCGCCTTCGCGCTGGAGGCTGCCGGCGCGCCGATCGTCAAGGGCGGCGCGAAGAACCTGCTGTCGGCTTTCGAGGCGCTCATCAAGGAGCGTGGCGGCGTCATTTCCACCGAAGCGGACGTTGCCTCCATCCTCCTGACCGGAGGTCGCGCCACAGGCGTACGGCTGGCCTCGGGCGAAACCGTTCACGCCACCAAGAGCGTCATCTGCTCGGTCACGCCGACGCAGCTTTATGGTCGCCTGCTCGGCACGGACGCTCCGAAGGACGACGTCGAAGCGACGCGGAAATACCGCTATGGCAAAGGCAACTTCCAGATCCACTACGCCCTCGACAAGCCACCGGCCTGGCGCGGCGGCGAGGGCCTCGACAAGGTGGCGCTGCTGCATCTGACGCCTGGCCTGGATGGTGTCTCGAAAGCCTGCAACGAGGCGGCGCGCGGCATGCTGCCTGATGTGCCGACCATCTGTGTCGGCCAGCCGCATGCGCTCGACCCGTCGCGCTGCCCGGAAGGCAAGGCGATCCTGTGGCTGCAATTGCCCGAGGCGCCGCGCCACATCAAGGGCGACGCTGCCGGCAAGCTGCAGGCGCCGGCTGACGGTCAATGGACCGAGGCGCTGCGAGAAGCCTATGCCGACCGTGCCGAAGCGATCCTCGCCAGCCATATCGACGGCTTCAAGGACAGCATCATCGCGCGCCGCGCCTATTCGCCGGCCGATCTCGAGGCGATGAACGTCAACCTGGTCGGCGGCGATCCCTACGGCGGCTCCTCGACCATTGACCAGTCCTTCCTGTGGCGGCCGTTCAAGACCAGCCGCAACCACCAGACCGGCATCAAGAACCTCTACCATATCGGTGCCTCGACCCATCCCGGTGCTGGCCTTGGCGGCGGCTCCGGTTTCCTGCTGGCGGGGAAACTGTGATGGAACAGAAGGTCGCCGAAAAACGCCAACGCATTTCGACCCTCGGTCAGATCGGCCTGCAGCAATTCGCGCCCTATCTGATGAACCGCATCATGGGCCGCTACAACGCCACCTTGCGTGAAGATTTCCGCAAGCAGGGCCTGACGATTTCACAGGTGCGCACGCTGGCCGTGCTGTCGGTCACCGACGGCGTCACCGTCAACGACCTCTCGGTCTATACCGTCATCGAGCAGTCGACCTTGAGCCGCACGCTGGACACGCTGGAGGGGCAAGGGTTCGTGCGGCGTGAGCAAGGTGTCACCGACAGCCGCATCCGCCACGTGTTCCTGACCGACGAAGGCCGCGCCGAGTTCACCCGCGCCTGGCCCGCCATGCATGACGCCTTCGAGGCGATGTTCGACGATATCGACGACGCCGAATATGCAGCACTTATCGCCACGCTTTTGAAGATGCTGAAGAACATTCGCAAGCACGACATCTAATGCATGTCGCCCAAAAGTGGACCCGGCTTTGGGGAAACGACATGCATAAACAAGGATTCTAGAATGCACGCGCCGCCGGCTGTCGGCGGCAACGGAAGGAGGCAGAGATGGCCGAACGGTCTTTTGCCAAGGAAGTCGAAAAACTCAGGCTCGGCGCCGGCGAGGAATTTGCCGGCGAGGGCATCCTCGCCATCACCAAGGCGCTGCTGCAATGCGGCGTCGGTTATGTCGGCGGCTATCAGGGCGCGCCGATCAGCCATCTGATGGACGTTCTGGCCGACGCGCAGGACATTCTGGGCGAGCTCGGCGTGCATTTCGAGGCCAGCGCCTCGGAAGCCACCGCCACCGCCATGCTCGCCGCCTCGGTGCACTACCCGATCCGAGGTGCCGCGACCTTCAAGTCGACGGTCGGTACCAACGTCGCCTCCGACGCGCTGGCCAATCTCGCCTCCGGCGGCGTCACCGGCGGCGCGCTGATCATCGTCGGCGAGGATTATGGCGAGGGCTCCTCGATCATGCAGGAGCGCAGCCATGCCTTCGCCATGAAGAGCCAGGTCTGGCTGCTCGACCCGCGCCCCAATCTGCCATCTATAGTCAAAGCGGTGGAGGACGGTTTCGAGCTGTCGGAAATCTCCAACACGCCGGTCATGTTGCAGGTGCGCATCCGTTGCTGCCATGTGCATGGCCATTTCATCGCCAAGGACAACAAGCGCCCGCCGATGACGGTCGCCGATGCGCTGGACGCACCGCGCCGCGACACCGGCCGCATCGTGCTGCCGCCCGCCTCCTTCCTGCACGAGAAGGAGAAGGTGGCGAAGCGCTGGCCGGCGGCGGTGGATTTCATCACCAGGAACAAGATCAACGAGTTCTTCGGCTCGGACCACGGCTCGGTCGGCATCGTCATGCAGGGCGGCATGTACAATTCGGTCATCCGCGCGCTGCAGCGGCTCGGCCTTGCCGACACCTATGGCGACACGGATGTGCCGCTCTACGTGCTCAACGCCGTCTATCCCCTGATCGACGACGAATTCCTGTCTTTCTGCGAAGGCAAGCAAGCGGTGCTGGTGGTGGAGGAAGGCCAGCCCAACTATATCGAACAGGCCTTTGCCGCGATGCTGCACAAGGCCGGGCGCGGCACCCGCCTGGTCGGCAAGGAGCATCTGCCGATGGCCGGCGAATATACCGGCCAGGTCATGCTCGACGGCATCGGCGCCTTCCTGCGCGCCGAGGCGCCGCATCTGTTGCCGGGCGAGGTGCGCGCGCCCAACAAGGTTGGCGACGGCGTCGACACGGCTGACCTGATCAACGTCGTGCCGGGCCGGCCGCCGGGCTTCTGCATCGGTTGCCCGGAACGGCCGATTTTTGCCGCGACCAAGCTGGTCGAGCAGGAACTCGGCAAGCACCACATAGCCTCCGACATCGGCTGCCATCTGTTCTCGATCATGCCGCCTTTCGAACTCGGCGCGACAACCATGGGTTACGGGCTGGGTCCGGCCTCGGCCTCGGCGTTCAATTCGCCCGACGCCAAGCGCCGCTCGATCTCCTTCGTCGGCGACGGCGGCTTCTGGCACAATGGCCTGACCTCCTCGATCGGCAATGCGGTGTTCAACAAGAATGACGGCGTCATCGTCATCGTCGACAATTTTTACTCCGCGGCCACTGGGGGGCAGGACATCCTGTCGTCGCGCGCCGGCAACAAGACGAAGTCGACCAAGCATCCGATCACCGAGGCGGTGAAAGGCATGGGCGTCAAGTGGCTGCGCCACGTCGACCGCACCTACGATGTCGGCAAGATGCAGGACACCTTGCGCGAGGCGCTGACGACGGACGAAAAGGGGCCAAAAGTCATCGTCGCCTCGTCGGAATGCATGCTCAACCGCCAGCGCCGCGAAAAGCCGCTGGTCGACAAGGCGATCAAAGGCGGCGAGCGTGTCGTCAAGCCGAAATTCGGCGTCGACGAGGACATCTGCACCGGCGACCATGCCTGCATGCGGCTCTCCGGCTGCCCGTCGCTGTCGGTGAAATCGCTCGACGATCCGCTGCGCGACGATCCGGTCGCATCGATCGACCAGAACTGCGTCGGCTGCGGCAATTGCGGCGAGGTGGCGGATGCGGCTGTGCTCTGCCCGTCCTTCTACCGCGCCGATGTCGTACACAATCCAAGCCGCTGGGATCGTTTCCTCGAAGCCACGCGCCGCGCGACGATCGGCTTCCTGCAGAGGCGGCGCGAAAGCCGTCGCCTGACATTCGCCGATGCTTGAGCCTGTCCCCTCCCTGCGTCCCAGCTCCGGTGCTGCCGATGAGCAGGTGATCAAGCTCGCCGTGCTGGCGGTTGGCGGCCAGGGCGGCGGCGTGCTCGCCGACTGGATCACCGATGTCGCCGAGCGCAATGGCTATGTCGCGCAATCGACCTCGGTCGCCGGCGTCGCCCAGCGCACCGGCGCCACCATCTATTATATCGAAATGGCCCGCGACACGGGCCGCCTGCCGGTCTTCGCCCTGTCGCCCTCGCAGGGCGATGTCGACATATTGATCGCCGCCGAACTGATGGAAGCCGGCCGCGCTATCATCCGGGGGTTCGTCACCCCCAACCGCACGACGCTGATCGCTTCCTCGCATCGCATCGCCGCCGTCTCGGAAAAGATCGAACCGGGCGACGGCCGAGCCTCGTCGTCCAAGGTCCAAGCCACGGCGGAAGCCGCGTCGAAGCGCTTCATCGCCTTCGACATGGAGAAGATCGCCGCCGACAACGGCTCGATGATCTCGGCCAGCCTGCTTGGCGCGCTGGCCGGCTCCGACGCACTGCCGTTTACCCGCGAGAGCTATGAGCAGGCAATCGGCAACGGCGGCCGTGGCGTCAAGGCCAGCCTCGCCGCCTTCGGCGTGGCGTTCGATCGCGCGCGCGGCGTGGCGATGCCGGCGCCGAAACCGGCGGAGCCAGCGATTGTCGAATCCGCCTTGGGTGCCGGGCACGTGAGTGGCCCGCAAAACATGTTGCAGGGATGGCTGGCGCTGGCCGCCCGCATCGACCAGATGCCGGTGGCGGTGCGCGACATGGCGCTTCGGGGTCTGAGAAAGGTCGTCGACTATCAGGACATCGCCTATGGGCGCGAATATCTCGATCGGCTGGACAAAGCCGTCGCGCTGGACAGCGCCGGCCACGCCCATGCACTGACAATCGCCGCCGCCAAGCATCTGGCCAATGCCATGTGCTACGACGACATGATCCGCGTCGCCGATCTGAAGACGCGCTCGACCCGCGACAGGCGCGTACGCAAGGAGGTTGGCGTCAAGGACGGTTCGGTCCTGCAGGTGACCGAGTACTTCCATCCGCGCATCGAGGAGTTCTGCGGCACGCTGCCGGCGGGGCTCGGCAGCTACATCGAGAACCGGCCCAAACTCGCCGGCTTCCTCGACCGCCGCATCAACCATGGCCGCCGCATCCGCACTGACAGTTTTGCCGGCTTTGCCGCCCTGTGGTTCATCGGCGGCCTGCGCCGCTGGCGTCGTGGCCTGCTGCGCCACAAGGTCGAGCTTGCCCATCTAGATCGCTGGTACGCACTAGCGCTCGACCATGTTGGGCAAGACTATGCGCTTGCCGTCGAAATCCTCAACTGCCGCCGGCTGATCAAGGGCTACAGCGACACGCATGTGCGCGCCCAGTCGAAATTCGACCGCGTACTCTCTGCTCTCGACCTGCTCGAGGGCCGCGACGACGCCGCCGACTGGATCCGCCGCTTGCGCGAGGCGGCGCTCAAGGACGAGAAGGGCGACATGCTCGACGGTGCGCTGAAGACCGTGGCGACGCTGGGATCATCTTCAGTCATCTGAGTTTCAACGGGCGGCCTCCGCCGATTGCGCCGCCAATCGCCTCCGTGACTCTAGCCACGGCAACACGGCTGGCCGCCACCGTTGCATCTTCTCTCCCATCAATCCGCTCTTCGTGAACGTCGTTCATTTTTCTCTTGAACACTGTTCACATTGTGGTACGTTGGCACCATGAACATTGTTCATAGGGAGAAGCGGAAATGTTGAACAACTCCACGTTGACGCGGGGCAGGGTCGCTGGCCGGAACGAGCCTGGGCCTGCGATCCCGGGGAAGATCTGACCGGTAAGAAGTTTAACCAGCTCACGCTATTACAACGATTGAAACAGCGCATGAACCCGCGGGGATCACCGGAGCATCGCCGCGTGGTTCCGCCAAATGGGAAATCGCCATGAACACGCATCTCATGCTTTCGCGGCGCTTCGCGCCGCTTTTCTGGACGCAGTTCCTGTCCGCCTTCAACGACAATTTCCTCAAGAACACGCTGGTGTTCCTGATCCTCTTCACACTTGCCGCCGATCAGGCGGCCTCGCTGGTCACTTTGGCCGGCGCCGTGTTCATGGCTCCGTTCCTGCTCCTGTCGGCACTGGGCGGCGAGATTGCCGACCGCTTCGACAAGGCGCTCATCGCCCGCCGGCTGAAATTTGCGGAGATCGGCGCCGCCGCCGTCGCGGTCGTCGGCATCGCGCTGTCCTCCATTCCCGTGCTGATGACGGCGCTGTTGATGTTCGGCGTCATCTCGGCACTGTTTGGGCCGATCAAATACGGCATCCTGCCCGATCATCTCGAACGCAAGGAGTTGCCCCGCGCCAACGCCTGGATCGAGTCGGCGACCTTCGCCGCCATCCTCGGCGGCACGATCGTGGGCGGCATCGTCTCCGCCGACGGCATTGGTGTCGCCGTCTTCGGCCCGATGATGATGATCCTGGCGGTCGGCTGCTGGGTCGTCAGCCGTTCCATCCCTTCGACCGGCTCGGCCGCGCCGAACCTTGTCATCGACTGGAACATCTTCCGCTCGACATGGCGGCAGGTCAGCGAATTGCGCACCGACACGCGCATCTGGCGCGCCGGATTGATGACCTCGTGGTTCTGGCTGATCGGCGCCATCGTGCTTTCGATCCTGCCGACGCTGATCAAGGATCAGCTCGGCGGCAACGAGATCGCGGTCACCGCCTATCTCGCGGTGTTCGCCGTCTCCATCGCCATCGGCTCGGCGATCGCCGCCTGGATGTCGCAGGGCCGCATGGTGCTGCTTCCGGCGCCGGTCGGCACGGCGCTGCTGGCGCTGTTCGGCTTGCACCTTGCCTGGACGATCTGGAGCATGCAGCCTTCGCCCAAGGCCGAAACCCTTGGCCTCTTCTTCGCCGGGCCGAACACGATCCGTGTTGCGATCGACCTTGCCGGCATGGCCATTTCCAGCGCCTTCCTGGTGGTGCCGACCTTCGCTGCCGTGCAGGCCTGGTCGCCCGAGGCGCGCCGCGCCCGCGTCGTCGCCGCTGTCAGCATCGTCAACGCCGGCTTCATGACGCTGGGCGGCATCCTCGTCGCCGCCATTCAGGCCGCCGGCGTCTCCATTGCCAGCGTGCTGTTCGGGCTTGCCGCCTTCAATGCCGTGGCCGCCTGGCTGATGTTGAAATATCTGCCGACCAACGCCTTCCGCGACTTCGTCTCCATTCTCTTCCGCGCCTTCCATCGTCTGGAAGTGGAAGGCCTGGAGAACCTCAAGGCCGCGGGCCCGGCACCGATCCTGGCGCTCAACCATGTCAGCTTCCTCGACGGCCCGCTGGCGCTGACACTGACCGATGAAGAGCCGGTCTTCGCCATCGACTACACGATCGCGCAGGCCTGGTGGATGAAGCCGTTCCTCAAATTGACCCGAGCCCTGCCGCTCAATCCGGCCAAGCCGATGTCGACGCGCACGCTGATCAAGATCGTGCAGAACGGCGACCCGCTGGTCATCTTCCCGGAGGGCCGCATCACCGTCACCGGCGGGCTGATGAAGGTCTATGACGGCGCCGCCATGGTGGCCGACAAGACCGGCTCGATGGTGGTGCCGATCCGTATCGAGGGGCTGGAGAAAAGCCCCTTCTCGCGGCTGACGGCGCAGCATGTCCGCCACCGCCTGTTCCCGAAGGTCAGGGTGACCATATTGCCGCCGGTCAAGCTCAAGGTCGACGACGAGCTGAAAGGCCGCAAGCGCCGGGCCGCCGCCGGTGCCGCACTCTACCAGGTGATGTCCGACCTCGTCTTCCGCACCCAGCATATCGACAAGACCGTGCTCGAAAGGATCATCGAGACGGCGACCGAGCGCGGCATGAAGCAACTCGCCGTGCAGGATCCGGTCGCCGGTTCGCTGAGCTACGGCAAGCTGCTCACTGGTGTCGCCGTGCTCGGCGAGAAGTTCGAAACGCTCTATGGCGGACAGGACACGCTCGGCATCATGCTGCCCAACGCCAATGGCGCCTGTGCTGCGCTGCTCGGCGTCATGTCGGCCGGCAAGGTCCCGGCGATGATCAACTTCACAGCCGGTGCCGCCAACATCCTGTCCGCCTGCAAGGCGGCGGAGGTAACCACCATTCTGACCTCTCGGGCTTTTGTCGAGCAGGCCAAGCTCGGCGCGACGGTCGAGGAGGTCGGCCGGTCGGTGAACATCGTCTGGCTCGATGATCTGCGTGCAACCATCGGCCTCAAGGACAAGCTGCTTGGCCTGTTGCGCAAGAGCACGCCCAGGGTTGCCCGCAAGGCCTCCGACCCGGCCGTGATCCTGTTCACCTCAGGCTCCGAAGGCACGCCGAAGGGCGTGGTGCTCACCCATCGCAACATCCTGGCCAATGCCGCGCAGGCCGCCTCGCGCATCGATTTCCACTCGGGCGACAAGGTGTTCAACGTGCTGCCGATCTTCCATTCCTTCGGGTTGACGGCGGGCACGGTGCTGCCGCTGGTGTCGGGAGTCCCCGTCTATTTCTATCCGTCGCCGCTGCACTACCGCATTGTGCCGGAACTGGTCTATGCCTCGAACGCGACGATCATTTTCGGCACCGACACCTTCCTCAACGGCTATGCACGCACCGCGCATCCCTATGATTTCCGCTCGGTGCGCTATTGCTTTTCCGGCGCCGAGCCGGTCAAGGCCTCGACCCGCGAAACCTATATGGAGAAGTTCGGCCTGCGCATTCTCGAAGGCTACGGCGTCACCGAGACGGCGCCGGTGATCTCCATCAACACACCGATGTACAACAAATCAGGCACGGTCGGAAAAATCATGCCCGGCATGGAATACCGCCTGGAACCAGTGATCGGCGTCGAAGGTGGCGGACGGTTGTTCGTGCGCGGCCCCAACGTCATGGCGGGCTATCTCAGGGCCGAAAAGCCTGGTGTGCTCGAACCCCTGCACGACGGCTGGCACGACACTGGAGACATCGTCAGCATCGACGAGGCCGGTTTCGTCAGCATCCGTGGCCGCGCCAAGCGCTTCGCCAAGATCGGCGGCGAGATGATTTCGCTGGCTGCCGTCGAAGCATTGGCGGGCGAGCTGTGGAAAGGCTCGCTCTCGGCGGTCGCGACCGTGCCGGATCCGCGCAAGGGCGAAAGACTGGTGCTCATCACCGAAGCCGAAAGGGCGACGCGCGCCGAGTTTCTGGCCTTCGCCAAGGCGAACGGCGCCATGGACCTGATGGTGCCGGCCGAAGTGCGAGTCGTGTCGCATGTGCCGGTGCTTGGCTCGGGCAAGATCGACTTCGTCGGCGTGACCAAGCTGGTGCGCGGCGAAGACTTCGCGCCCGCCAAGGTCGAGGCCGCCTGATCACCGGCAACAGCGAGGCGACGCCGCGTCAGGAAACGCGGCGTTGCCAGAGCCTCAGGCGATCAGGTTCATCATCGGCTTCACCGCACCCGAGTCCGGAAACACCTTCTCGCCGAGCACGGCGGCCGAAAGTCCGAACTGGTCGGCGAGCAGGCCTTTCAGCACCGCCCTGACATCGCTGGTCGGCGCAAGGTCGCGCTGCTGGTAAAGTTGCGCCGGCTTCAGCCCCGGCCAGTCGGCGATGACGCGGCCGCCCTTGATCGCGCCGCCGGCGAGCAGCACCACGGTGCCGGTGCCGTGATCGGTGCCGACCGTGCCGTTGATCCGCGCCGTGCGGCCGAATTCGGTGATGGCGACGATCGCCGTATCCTTCCAGCGCTCGCCGAGACCTTTTTCGAATTCCTCGAAGGCACCGTCGAGGCCGCCGAGCAAAGTGGCGAGCCGGCCGGTCGCGCCGCCCTCGTTGACATGCGTGTCCCAGCCGTCGAAGGCGAGTGCCGCGACGCGCGGCCCGTCATCGGCCGCGATCAGCCTGGCCGCACCTTGCGCGGCTTGCCGCATGCCGGCGGCGCTGTCGAGGCCGCCTCTAGGCTTCATCGCCTTGGCGCCGATCTGGTCGTCGAGCGCCATGCGGTCGGCGTCGAGGCCCTTTTGCAGCGCCACCGCCAGAACCGGGTCGCGGTGCTGGTAGAGATCGAGAACACGCGTCACGAGGTCGCCGGCGGGCGCCGGTAGCGATTGCGGCGCCCAGCCGAGTACTGGTGCAGCGCCACGGATCACCAGCGGCGTCGACGGCCCGACGGCCAGGCCGCCAAGCGTCGCCACGCGGTCGCCCGCCGGCAGGTTCTCGAGCGCCCGGTTGAGCCAGCCGGTAGCGACATGGCCGGGACCGGCAAAGCCGCTTTCCAGCACATCCTGTCCGTCGAAATGCGAGCGCTCGCGATAGCCGGTCGCCGCCGCATGCACGACCGCCGCCTGGTTCGCCTTGAACAGGCGCGCGAACTCCGGCATCGCCGGATTGACCGCGAAGAAACCATCGAGCGGCAGCGCCGCATGCGGGCCGGAAAGCGATAGCGCGATGTCACCATGCAGGCCGGCATAGTCGGGATCGCCGACCGGACCGATCGCCGACAGGCCGTCCAGCGCGCCGCGCAGTACGATGACGATCAGGCGCGGGTCGCGATTGTCGGCGGCGCGGGCGAAGCGCGGCAGATAGGCCCAGGCGAACAGCGAGCCGCCGGTCATCAGCACGGCGCGGCGGGAAGGATGAGGTGTTTCACACAGCAGGCTCATGACATTGTCTCCATTGTCCGCGCTGGCGCTATCGGCGCTGGAATTCGGGCGCCATCAGCAACAGCGCCAGGCCTTGCTGCTTGGACTCGGCGCGGGCGACCGCCTGGCGCGTTTCCGGCGAGGCGGAGGGACCGATGACCGCGTCGAGCATGTCGTTGGGATTGCCGATGTCTTTCACTTGCCTGGCAGCCTGCCAGGCGATGTCGAGCCGTGTCTTCATGCCCTCCGCCGATGCCCAGCTGTCCGCCTGGTCGGAAAAGCCGTTCGGTCCCGGCGGCCGCCAGAGCGGCTCGCCCAGCGCGTTGAGCCAGTTGAGCGACTGGCCGGGATCGTTCGGTCCCGGGCCGGCCGCCCGCCTGATGGCGGTGACATAGTCGAGGGGCGAGCGCATCTTGGCCAATGGTGTCGACCACGCCTCCGGCAGGTCGATGAGCGCCGCCGCCAGTGCCCTGAGATTGCCGTCGTTCTTGATGAACACCTTGGCGAGACGGGCGACCACCGCCGGCGGCGGGGCGTCGGCTATGAAATGGCGGGCAAGTTGCGTGGCGATGTGTTGCGCGGTCGCCGGATGACGGGCGATGTCATCGAGCGCGGCCTCGGCCTGGCCCATGCCGCCGGCCGGATAGGTCTTGCCGAGCAGCATCGCGTCGCCCGGCTCGTGCGCATTGGCGTTGAAGACGAAACTGCCGGGTTCGCCCAGCCGTCCTTCCCGTCCGGCCATCGTCCAGCCGGTCAGGATGCGCGCGAAGCTGGTGACGTCGGCCTGGCTATAGCCGCTGCCGACACCGAGCGTGTGCAGTTCCAGGATCTCGCGGGCGAGGTTCTCGTTGAGGCCGCGCTGGCGGTTCTTGCCGGCGCGCGAATTCGGGCCGATAGAGTGCTGATTGTCGAGATAGAACAGCATCGCCGGATGCCGCTCCACCGCCATGAGCATGTCGGCGAAACGCCCGAGCACGAAGGGCCGGATGGCTTCCCGTTCGAAGGCCCCGGCGCTGGCGCGCACGATGTTGCCCTTCGCCACGGAGACGCAGAAATGGTTCGACCAGAAATAGACCAGACGCTCGACGAAGCCGGCCTCGGCCCGCAAGGCTTTGTCGAAGCGCGCCTGTGCCTCGGCCCGGAACAAGGTGACCTCGACAGGCGGCACGGCGGGTTTGGCCTTGGCAGCGGGCGACGACACGCCCGATGCGGCCGGTGGCGGCATAGCCGAGGCCGAGGCTGGCGTGCCCGTTGCCGTTGCCGGCTGCTCTGTCGCCATCCGCTCCCGGTCCAGCTTGCGCTGGAGGTTTGCCGCCATGCTGGCCTGGATGGCAGACGTGCTTCCCTCGAGATCGGTGTAGGCCGGATCGTCAGGCGAGATCATGGCGACGTCCGGCCGTCGCAGTTCCGCCTTGAGATAGCCGCGAGGATCGTCCGCCAGCCCGTCGCGGTCGCCGGGCCGGGCCCCGAGCCCGAAGCGATTGAAGGCAATCAGGGCTGGATCCAGCAGGGCGGAACCTTTAGCCGGGGCTGCCATGTCAGCTCTCCATGGTTGGATATCACGGGAGGCGCGCGACGCCCGACTGGGCTGTTTCCCAGCTCAAGTTGGGAATAGGCGGCCGGGCCGGCGTGTGTCGCCCGGCCCTCCACGCGCCTACCAGCGATGCCAGCGATGCCAGTGGCGGTGCGGATGCCAGCCGTAATAGGCCGGGCCGTGCCAATAGCGGTAGCGCGGATACACCACGACACGGTTGGGAACGCAGCGCCCCCAGTGATTGGGATGCCAGCCGGGCCCGCAGCCCCAGGCCACATGCTCGATCAGCGCCGGGGCGGCCGGTTGCACCGTCATCGGCATGGCGGCGGAGGTCGCGACGGTTGCGCCGGTTCCGGTCAAGGCGAGGACGGCTGCTGCCGCGTATTGTGTCAGACGGTTCATGACGTTACTCCGAATGTTGTCCGAGAATGAAAACCTGTTCGTACCGATTGGTCCGGCAGGTCTGCCCTTCCCCTAGTTAAACGGCCTTGCGAGCGTTTTCCGTCGGTCGTCACGGCGATTTTTTTGGTGCTACGGCCGCGCGGCGTTCCACATGGCGCATCAGTGCCGCGGCCAGCGCGCTCCGGTTCTGCGGCGATGTGTCCGCCGCGAAGTCGACAATGGCCTGTTCAAGCCGCGTGCGCACGGTCACGTCAGCGTTGCGCGCCCGCTCCAGGGCGGCGGACAAAGCCACGGTGTCCACAACGGGTTGGCGCAACAGGTCCGCCGCCTCCTGCCTTGACTGCTGGCCGTCAAGAATAGTCTGGCGGGCTTCAATGCGTACTTGCCGCAGCGCCTTGCGAAAGGACTTGCGATCTTTTTCGGGAAGCTGTCCGCCAACCGACTCCAACGAGTACCCGGCGCCTGCCCTGGCATTTCTCAGCCAGACGGCCCCGCTGACAAATGCCCCGGCAAGAAAGACGTTCAGCACGACCGAGGCGATGACCAGACCACGAACCCAGCGCGCGCTCATAGGCTCTCCTCACCATTTTCGGCATCGGGGCCGGCATCGCCGAACGCCGTCGCGTTGGCATCCAGCACATAGTGATCCGATCCGGTTTCCGGCGTGACAACGCTCACCAGCGCCAATCCGGCAACGGCGCCCGCCAGGCCAATGCCGGCGAGACCCAGGCCCAACCACCAGAACCGATGGTGTCGGCGCTGGACGAGGTGCCGGTCGGCCGCGCGCAGGATGCTGCCGTGCAGCGCCTTGCCGGGATGCTGGACCCGATAGCTGTCGAGCAGGGCGTCAAGTCTGCCGGCGTGTCGCGAAATGGCCTGGCCCGCTTCGCTTGACGCAAAGGCCCAGGCGGCTTCGCGTTCCGCATCCGGCCAGCGGCGCACATCGCCGCCATAGGCTTCCGCCAGCGCCGCGAAACGCTTGGCATCCATTGCCGGCCCGTCTTCGATGTCTTCAGCCATTTGTTTTCCCCTTGCCCCTTGGTGCCGGGTGCCCACGCGGGTTGGAAACGACGCAGACCACCCGGACACCCGTAAGGCGGGTTGAATGTACAGTATTCGGGCGCGCGCCTTTCTCAGTCATCGCAGCCATCCCTGGCCAGCATCGCCTGCAGCGCCCGCCGGCCGCGCGACAGCAGGCTCTCCAGGGCATCGACACTGATCTCCAGGGTCGCGGCCGCCTCGATGTTGGACATCTCCTGGTAGTAGACCAGGATGATCGCCTCGCGCTGGCGTGGCGCGATTGCCTGCAAGGCCCGCTCGACCCGATGCGCCTCGTCGCCAGGATGGGAATCGGGAAGCGAGGCGGGATCGACAATGTCCGGCACTTCGTCGGTCACCCATTCGCGGCGCCGACGCAGCCGGTCGTAGCAAAGGTTGAGCGTGACGCGGTGGATCCAGGTGTCGAAGCGTGCATTGCCACGCCGCCACTTCGAGGCATGACGCCAGATGCGCATAAAGGTTTCCTGCGCGACATCCTCGGCCTCCGCCGCATCGCCCAGCATGCGCACGGCAAGCGAAAGGATGCGCGGCAACTTCCGCGCGACGAGCGCCTGCACCGCCGCGGGATCGCCAGCACCGACCCGACGAACCAACTCCTCGTCCGGATCGCCGCTCATCGGCTGGCGCACTTCCGATATCCATCACACGTCATAGCCTCTTGGTCACTGCTCCGGCTTGGGAGCGGATTTGTGGCCCGGCATCTCGTCGGCCGTCAGCATGCCGTCGCCATTCTTGTCGAGCCGGGCAAAGCGCTTGGCGAAGAACGCATCGAGCTCGGCCCGGTCGATCAAGCCGTCATGATTGGAATCGATGCGCGCGAAGGATTTGGCCGGATCGCCCTTGACGTTGCGCTTGGCCTGAAAAGCCTCCCACTCCAGCAGGCTGATCTTGCCGTCGCCGTCCGTGTCGGCGGCCATGATCGCCTTCTCCCGCCGTTTCTGGAACTTGGCCAGTGTGATGTCGGACTTGGCGGCCGACGATGTAGCAGCGGGCGACGCGGCGGCCGGTGGCGTCGCGGCCGGTGGCTGTGCCGCTGTCTGGGCCGGAGCCGCGGTGGTCAGCAGGCTCAAGGCAGCGGCAAGGATCGAACGGCGTATCATGGCTTTACGTCTCCGGTTGGCGCATGCCATGGCCCAATGCCATGGTCACGCTTCAACCGTTAAACGTCGCGATCGGAGAAATCCGTCGGTCACCCATGCCGATCACGCCGCTTGCCGGCGATGACGGACCTTCGCGGCCCGGGGAGCAGCAGAACACCTCCTCCGGCGCGTCTGGATACGCCCGGGCCGGCCATTCCTTGGCGAAAGCGGGAATTACGTCGATTGGTCGGCGGCTACCAGCTGCTCCTGCTTGAAGCCGGCATGCTGCGGCGTCCACACCTCGCCCTCTTTGTTGAACCAGTGGCACAGATACATGCCGGAAGCGGCGCCGTCGCTGACCGTCATCTTCGGGCCTCCCGACCTCAGCTTGACGACGTCTCCGGTCTTGAAAGTGTTGGGCATTTGGACCTCCCATGCTGACGCCTGTTATTTCATACCAAAACCGGTGTCCCGACAATGGCATATGGGTCTTCTGGGTTGCCGCCTTATGCGGCAACGCGGATCGCGCTCCAGGGGCGAACCGGCGACCTCCGCGGATCAGTCCACCTCGATCACACGCCGCGCCGGCTTCCTGACCGGCTCGCGTCGGCGCGCAGGCGGAGACTTGTCCGCCAATGCCTCCTGCTGCAGTCTCTGCTCCCTCAGGCGAGTTGTCTTGGCGTCCCTTGCGTGACGCTCGGCATCCAGCACCCGCTTCGCCTCGCGGTCCGCCCTTTCGAGCCTTTCCTTGTCGACACGCCTTGGCAATTTGAAACCTCCTGTCCGTAGAAACCACGGCAGGAAATGTGCGACCCAAGCGTCTGTTCCAAAAAACAAGCGTCTGTTCCAAAAAAATAGAAATGCGCGGTCCGCTATTGTGATTTGAAAAAGGCCCCATCGCACCTTGTCGACGCGTTTATAGGGCCCGAGGATCTCGCGCCTGGGCCGGTATCTGCAAGTCGCACGACTATCCGGCCTGGCAGAAGCAAACGGCCAGGATTCGGGCCATCTTCTGCGCATCCAAGCTGCTTCGACCATCGGCTTGAAAAACTGGTGCCGCTTAGGTGACTCGAACACCTGACCCCATCACTGCGAATTACGAAAACAGGCGTAGGACAGCGTGTCGGCTAGGTAGAGAGACTGGTAGTTGTCACCAAAACGGTTACTGGTTGGCAGTGTAACCAAAATGGTTACTTGATTGTCAGTTGTAACCAAAATGGTTACACTGCATTTGCGAAGGTAAACCCAACCATATTGGATTGTTTTTATTTGGCGGCGTGATAGGAATCAAGGCAGACTCTTCAGTAAGGGATTCGCACGATGACGTCCGTCCAAATTTCCCACGTGATGCTCGCACTCGCCCATTTGGCAGCAGCGTATGCGCTCTACTGGTCGCACTAGGCGCCGCACAGCAGCAAGCCGCGTGCCACCCGCACACTTGGGGCGAAGCGCATGCTTGTCGTGTTACAGGCGGCGGCTTTGGCCGAGCACCATAGCAAAAGGGCACCCCGTTGCCGGGATGCCCTTCCGTTCAGAACAACCGGGTCATGAGTAGGAGAACCGAAGCCCACCTAGGATGCATGAAGCATCCCATCTCAAGTCGGTAGCATGAGCTACCACCCGACTGGCTGGCCTCGATCGCGAAGAAAATGCTCACGGCATTCTCCGTTGCTATCGTGTGCGAGGACCCTTGGTGTAGCCGCCATCGCACATTTGACCATCGTCTGAGGGTTCTCTCCGTAAGCCATCTAAGGAACCCACAACCCGTGCGGCTATTTCGTAGTTGGTGGTGAAGTGGCTACGCGCTCACGCCACGTCAAGGCCGGCCACGAAACTTTCCACGTCGTCCAATGTGTCCGTGTACTCGCGACCGTGGATACCGCTCACCACGGTATTGTTTTTGGTGATCATATAGCCGGGGCCATAGTAGGCACGGAGCCATGAGCGAGCCGGCGTCTTGCGAAGCCCAATAAGTTTTGTCTACCATAACGGCGCAACATATTGTTTTTATTGGAGTTTTTGGTGCCGCTTAGGTGACTCGAACACCTGACCCCATCATTACGAATGATGTGCTCTACCAACTGAGCTAAAGCGGCCCGGGAGGCCAGGACCTCCAAGATGGGCAGGGTGATAGACTCAACGGGCCGCGAATTCAAGATGCGACTTGGCAAATCATGCGAAGAGCGCCGCCGCAATCGAAACCGGGGTTCTAGCGCCCCTGCATGCTGGAATCGGCGCCATGTCCGATTTTGTTTGCCGGAACATCGCGAAGATGGACTTTGGACGGCACGTCGAGGCAGAATGCGGCCGCCCGCCCGTTGATTGATTGGTCGCCTGCCGCTAACCATCGTGAAAGCTTGTGGCAATTTGCAGAGGGATCTCGCTTGGACGCGATCGAAAAAGCGATCCGGAACGCCTTGGAAAAGGGCAATGCCGAGAACCGAGCGTTCCGCGAGAGGGTCTATCGGTCGGCCTTCGCCGCGCTCGACCGTGCGCTCCAGGCCAATCCCGGCGTGACGGTGGAAGTCGCCATCAAGCGCCGCAAGGCGATTCAGGCGAAAATCACCGAAATCGAATCGGAGTACCTGCCGGCGGTGCCCGGCGTCGCCCCGCAGATCGACGCGCCGGCGGGCGAGGCCGAGGGCGGCGCAGCGCCTGCGGTCGAGGCCGGCCCGAGGGCGCCATCGCCCGCTGTCACCGTCGACGGCCCCGTGCAGCCCGCCTCCGATGCACCGCGCTCGCGCGTGCTGCCGGTGGTTCCCGACATCATGCCCGACGCCAACCTTCCCGGCGCGCCAGCCATCGACATGTCGGCTCCCGCAGCGCCGGGAGCCGCGACGGAAGTGACCCCAGACCGCGATGAGCGGCGCATTCGCGGCCGGCGCCTGCCGCTGACCGCCATTTTCTTCACGGTCACGCTGCTCGCGGCGATTGGCATCGGACTGTACTTCGCCATGCAGACCGGTGTGTTCAAGACGGCCGCGCAGCTCAACACCGCGCCGCCGGAAGCGCCTCCGACGGTCGAGGACCCCGATTTCACCCCGGCCGACGGCGCCAACGCGCCGGCAAAGCCCGGTGCCGCGGACCAGTCGCGCGCCTGGATCAATGTGTTTTCACCGACAGATCCGACCCATGTCGCCGCCCCGTCGGACGCCAAGGCCGAGGCCGTGAAGGATGACAGTGGGCCGTTCCTGCGCATCCAGTCCGGCGCCTCCGGCTCGGCGATCGCCTTCGATGTCGGGCAGGGCGTGCTGGAAAAGCTCGCCGGCAAGCATGCCGTGTTCGACATCATCGCCCGCGCCGAGGACGGCAAGGACACGCAGATCTCCGTCGACTGCAATTTCGGCGAACTCGGCGACTGCGGCCGCAAGCGCTACGCGGTCGGCCAGCAGAAAAACGAATATCTGTTCGACGTGAAGTTCCCCGACAAGCATCCGGGCTCGGCCGGAACCATCGCCATCAATTCCGATTTCGACAAGCAGGGCAAGGCGGTCAACATCTACGAGATCCGCGTGTCGATCGAGCCTTGAACTGAATCGCGACCGACATATCGACGGTCCTTAGAGCGGTTCAGTGTTTGTTGGAATCGCCGAACCGCTCTAACTCTTTATTTTCACGCAATTCCCTAGGGAAAGCGCTACGCGCTTTTCCCGGGAAAGCCGCTACGCACTTTTCCTGGAATTGCTCTAGCGGTCGAGCAGCGCCTGCAGGGTTTCTATGCGGTCGGCCTCGTTGGCCGGCTTGTCCCAGCGCAGCCGTGAAATCCTGGGGAAACGCATGGCCACACCCGATTTGTGCCGGGTCGAGCGGTTGAGCCCCTCGAAGGCGACTTCCAGCACCAGGCCATTGTCGCGATCGGCGCGCACCGAGCGCACCGGTCCGAAGCGCTCGACGGTGTTGTCCCTGACATATTTGTCGATCTGCTTCAGCTCCTCGTCGGTGAAGCCGAAATAGGCCTTGCCGACCGGCACCAGTTCCTCCTCGCCCGTGGCTCCGGACCAGACGCCGAACGTGTAGTCGGAATAGAAGCTCGAGCGCTTGCCGTGGCCGCGCTGGGCATACATCAGCACGGCGTCCACCGTGTGTGGATCACGCTTCCATTTGAACCACGGCCCCTTCGGCCGGCCAGCGACATAGGGCGAATCCCAGCGCTTCAGCATCACCCCTTCGATGATCGGATGCGGCGGCGCGCGGCGCAGGTCCTCGAGCGCCTGCCAGTCCGTGAAGTGGACGAAGGGGGAAAGATCGAAGCGGCTGGGGTCGAGCGTCCCGACGAAGGCTTCGAGGCGGCCGCGCCGCTCGCGGAAGGACAGTGGGCGCAGATCCTCCGCGCCGATCTGCAGCAGGTCGTAGCAGCGCATGAAGGCCGGATACTGCTGCTGCATCTTCGGCGTCACCGTCTTGCGGTTCAGCCGCTGCTGCAGGTCCGAGAAGGTGCCCGTCGCCTCTCGCGGATCGCCGACGAGCAATTCGCCATCGAGCGTCGCGGAAAAGTTCATGGCGTCGGCGAGATCTGGAAAGGCGCCCGAGACATCGTCGCCGGTGCGCGAATAGAGCCGGCGGATGCCGCCTTCGGCCACCGCCTGGACGCGAATCCCGTCCCATTTCCATTCCGCCGCATAGTCCAAGGGATCGAGCTTTTCGAGATCGCCGTCGCCGATCGGATTCGACAGCATGACCGGGCGAAACAGCGCCATCGCCGTGTTGCGCGGTTTTTCGGCCTTGCCTTCCAGCCAGGCGAACAGCGCCGTGTAGGGCGGCGATAGCCCATGCCAGAGCTCCTCGATCTCGGCCACGTCGACCTTGCCGAAATCGGCCAGCGCCTGTTTGGCCAGCCGCGCCGAGACGCCGATGCGCAGGCCGCCGGTGACCAGCTTGATGATGGCAAAACGTGCCGAGATGCCGGCGCTGTCGAGCAGCCCCGCCAGCACCTTCGGCCCATCGGAGCGGCTCGCCGCCTGCAGCTTCGCCACAACTTCGCCAAGCGTCGGCTCGCGGTTCGCGATCCCGCCAGGCGTTTGCGGCCAGACCAGCGACACCGTCTCGGCGAGGTCGCCGACATAGTCGTAGGAATAGCCGAACAGCACCGGGTCCATGCGTTCGATGACCAGCGTGCGCAGCATGGCCGGCTTGACCGCGGCAATCTTGGGATCGCCGGTGATGGCGGCCAGCGCCAGGCCGCGATCGGGATCCTCGACGCTGCGGAAATAGTCGGTCAAAAGGGTCAACTTGCCGTTGCGTGATGGCATCAGCACCAGGCGGTCGAGAAGCTCGGCGAAGCGGTTCATGGCTGGACGCACCACGCCAGTAGTGAAAGCCGGCGCGAGGCGCCCCCCTCTGTCCTGCCGGCCATCTCCCCCTCGAGGGGGGAGATCGGATGTCGCGACGGCTTTCGCCAATCTTCAACGCAGAAGCAAGGGCGCAGCCGCCAAAACTGCCAATCTCCCCACTCGAGGGGGAGATGGCCGGCAGGCCAGAGGGGGGCGCCGAAGGGCGCGGCATCGATGGGTGTCATCCTCAGTCGCCCTCGTCCTCATAGCCCACCAGATGCAGTGGCCTGGCCGCTATCCCTTCCAGTTCGCACCAGCGCACCAGCGCTTCCTCTCGGCCGTGCGTGACCCAGATTTCCTCGGCGCCGGTCTGCTTGATGGTGACGATCAGTTCGTCCCAGTCGGCATGATCCGAGATGATGAGCGGCAGTTCGACGCCGCCTTGCTTGGCGCGCTGGCGGATGCGCATCCAACCCGACGCAAAGCACGAGATCGGATCGGGAAAGCGCCGAGCCCAGCGGTCGGCGAAGGCCGATGGCGGGCCGACCACGATGGCCCCGGCGAAATCCTGCTTGCCGCCGCTCTCCACCGTCGCCGGCTCGAGTTCGCCGAGATCGATGCCCTGGCTTTGGTAATACGCGCTGAGCTTGGCCAGCGCGCCATGGATGTAGAGCGGCTTGTCGTAACCGGCGTCGCGTAGCAGCCGCATCACGCGCTGCGCCTTGCCCAGCGCATAGGCGCCGACCAAGTGCGAGCGCTCCGGAAATTGCGCCGCCGATTTCAAGAGGCGGGCGATCTCTTCCGTGTCGGGTGGATGGCGAAACACCGGCAGGCCGAAGGTTGCCTCGGTGATGAAGACGTCGCAGCGGATCGGCTCGAACGGCGCGCAGGTCGCATCCTTCTGCCGCTTGTAGTCGCCGGAGGCGACGATGCGCCTGCCCTGGTGCTCGACAGCAATCTGCGCCGAACCCAGCACATGGCCCGCCGGATGAAAGGTGACATCGACGCCGTCGATGGCAATCGTCTCGCCGAGCATGGCTGCCTGCGTCGTCCCGGCAAAATCCTCGCCATAGCGAAGTCCCATGATATCGAGCGTCTGCTGCGTCGCAAGCACCGAGCCGTGGCCGGAACGAGCATGGTCGGAATGGCCGTGGGTGATCAGCGCCCGGTTCACCGGCCGCACCGGGTCGATGAAGAAATCGCCCGGCGGGCAGTAGAGGCCTTCGGGCCGGGGATGAAGCAGGTCGCTGGCGCGCATGGTCCCAAGATAGGATATAATTCCGCTGCGAGAAGCCCGTTGCCCCAGACTGCTGACTCCCCGGGCAAAGCCAGCTCAATTCGGTTCAGCTTCGGCATGCTTTGCTCTACAGAGATGGCGGCTGGCTACCCTGCCGGTGGAACCATCATCATGAAACCGCTTCAGACCTCGTCGGGCGACCCGAACGCCGATCGCCGTGCAGATTATGCCGAAATGCTCTTTGCCTCAGGCGATCATACTGCTGCGGCCGAGTTGCTGCTCGGTGCGCTGGAACTGGCGCCGCAATGGGCAATGGGCTGGTTTCGGCTCGGCGAGATGCAGGAGGCATCAGGCAGGCTCGACCTGGCGGCGCAAGCCTGGACGACATCGCTGAGACTCGATCCGGCCGATCGCCAGGGCGCGGCCCTCAAATTGCAGCTGATCGGCAAGGGTCCGGTCTCCATGGCGCCGCCCAGTGCCTTTGTCGAAACGCTGTTCGACCACTATGCGGAGACATTCGAGGAGATGCTGGTCGGTAAGCTCGACTACCGGCTGCCCGAGGTACTCGACGCCGCCATCCGCAAGGCAAGGCCGGGCCGCTTCCGCCTTGCGCTCGACCTGGGCTGCGGCACCGGATTGATGGGCGAGAGGCTGAGGCCGATCGTCGACCGGCTGGAGGGGGTCGATATCTCGGCAAGGATGCTGAGGAAGGCGCGGGCAAAAGGTATTTATGACGCGCTGACAAAAGCGGATTTGCAGGACTTTTCCTATTCCGGCGACATGGCCGATCTGGTGATGTCAGCCGACGTGCTGATCTACATCGGCGGGCTCGAAGGTTTTGTGGGAACGGTCGCCGGCCTGCTCGCCGAGGGCGGCCTGTTTGCCTTTTCCGTCGAGAGCTTGGCGGATGGCGGCGACTTCGCGCTGCAGCCGTCGCGGCGCTATGCCCATTCGGAGGGCTATGTTGGACGGACCCTCGAGGCCAATGGCTTTTCAATTGTGGCATTGGAGCCAACCACCATCCGGCAGGATCGCCGCGAGCCCGTCAAAGGCCTGGCCGTCGTGGCACGGAAAGCTCATGCCATGTGAGGGCAGCCCTTTGTACTGCTGCGAAAAAGTCCGATTTGCGTGCGCGACTGATATTTGCGATCTGGTCGCGTCAGGGCGGGATACCAGGAGGAGCACTTCGATGCGCTGGAACATGATGATCTTGGCGTCTTGCCTGGCAACCACCGGCTGCGTCGGCAATTCAGCGTCCGAGCGGCAGGACGCCAACGTAGAGTCCTCGCTGCAATATGACAGCGTGCCATGCGATCAGTTGCTGGCGCAACGCAACGGGCTGGCGCAGCAATACAACCTCCCGACGACCGCCAAGCCGGCCTTCTCCAATCCCGCCATGGGCTTCGGCCCGTTCACGCCCGACATGCGCTCCAAGGCCCAGCGCGACAGCGACAAGGCGTCAGGCGAGATCGATGCCATGAACCGGTCCATCGATCGCCGCGACTGCGGCAAACCGGACAAGCAGAAGAAGTTCGCTCTGCCCGGCTGATGATCCAATCGTCCGTCTAATATCCCGCCTTGCGGTCCACCAGATTGTCGAGCTTCTCGCCGCGCTCGAAAGCGTCCATCTGGCGCAGCATGATCGGCGCCAGGTGCACGGGATCGGAGGTCGCCGCGGCATGCGGCGTCACGAACACTTTCGGATGGCGCCACAGCGGATTGGTCTTCGGCAGCGGCTCGACTTCGAACACGTCGAGGCTGGCTTCCTTCAGCGTGCCGTCATCCAGTGCCCGCACGATGTCGGCGTCCTTCTGCAACCGCCCACGCCCGGCATTGATCAGCACCGAGCCGCCAAGCCCGTTGCGCTTGCGCAACTCCTTCAGCACGCCGTAATTGATGATGCCTTGCGTGTCCGGAGTGAGCGGCAGGAGCACCACCAGAATGTCGGTGGCGTTGAGGAACGGGATCAGGCCCGCTTCGCCGGAATAGGTCGCCACCCCCTTCATCGGCCGGTCGCTCCGCGACCAGCCATTGACCGCGAAGCCGAGCGACAGAAGAACCGAGGCCGCGGCCCGGCCGAGACTGCCGAGACCCATGATGCCGACGGAAATGTCGCCGGCCGGCCTCTGTTGCGGTTCGTGCCAGATCTTCTTCAGCTGCTGCGACCGGTAGAGCAGGCCCTGGCGATGATGGTCGAGCACCCGCCAGACGACGTACTCGGTCATGTACTGCGTCAGGTTATCGGCGACGACCTTGACGATCGGCACGTCGGGCAGGCCGGGATCGGCGAAGATATGGTCGACGCCGGCGCCGATCGAGAAGATGGCGCGCAGATTGGGCAGCGACGACATCAGATTGGGCTTGTGCTTCCACACCACCGCATAGGTGATCGAGGGATCCTTGGCGCCGTCCGGCTCCAGCACCACCTCGCGCTCGGCCGACAACAGGTCGCGCCAGCGCTGCGGATGAAAGCCGGTGACGGCAAGCAGGATACGGCCTTTTTCCATCGCGGTTCGTTCAGTCCTTCCTTGTGCGGATCACTCGCTGACCACGCCTGTCGGCGCCGTCTCGATCTTGAAGGCGGCCGATATCAGCGCCCGAGTATAGTCGGTTTGCGGATTTCCAAAAATCTGTTCGGACGTGCCGGCTTCGACGATCCGGCCGTTGCGCATGACGATGACGTCGTTGGCCAGCGCCCGGATGACCTTGAGGTCATGGCTGATGAAGAGATAGGCGAGGTCGTGCTTGGCCTGCAAATTGCGCAGGAGATCGACGACCTGCGCCTGCACGCTCATGTCGAGCGCCGATGTCGGCTCGTCCAGCATGACGAAGCGCGGGTTGAGAACCATGGCGCGCGCGATGGCGACACGCTGGCGCTGGCCACCGGAAAATTCGTGCGGATAGCGGTTGCGGGTCGCCGGGTCGAGGCCGACTTCCTTCAGCACGGCGGCGACCTTGTCGTCGCGCTCGTCGGGTGACAGTTTCGGCTCGTGGATCTTCAGGCCTTCCTCGATGATCTCGGCGATCGACATGCGCGGGCTGAGCGAACCGAACGGATCCTGAAAGACGATCTGCAGTTCGCGCCTGAGCGGCCGCATGGCGTTGAAGGTGAGCTGGTTGATGTCGCGGCCGTTGAACTGGATGGCTCCGGTCGACGAGATCATGCGCGCCAGCGCCAGGCCGAGCGTCGTCTTGCCCGAACCGGATTCCCCGACCACGCCCAGCGTCTGGCCGGCGCGCACCGTGACATCGATGCCGTCGACCGCCTTCACGTGATCGACGACACGCCGGAAGAAGCCCTGCTTGATCGGAAACCAGACCTTGATGTCCTTGCCGGTCATGACAGGCTTGGCGCCGGCATTGGCGGCCGGCGGCTTGCCTTTCGGCTCGGCGGCCAGAAGGTGGCGCGTATAGGGGTGCTGCGGGTTGGCGAAGATGTCCTTGGTCGGTCCTGTCTCGACGATCTTGCCCTTGGTCATCACGCAGACCCGGTCGGCGATCTTGCGTACGATGCCGAGGTCATGGGTGATGAACAGCATCGACATGCCCTTGCGGCTTTTGAGGCCCGCGAGCAGTTCGAGGATCTGCGCCTGCACGGTGACATCGAGCGCCGTCGTCGGCTCGTCGGCGATCAACAGTTCCGGCTCGTTGGCGAGCGCCATGGCGATCATGACGCGTTGGCGCTGGCCGCCCGAAAGCTGGTGCGGATAGGCGTCGAGCCGTTTCTGTGGATCGCGGATGCCGACCTCGTTGAGCAGGGCCAGCGTCCGCGCCTTGGCCGGACGATCGCCCATGCCCTGATGCAGCTTCAGGATTTCGACGATCTGGTGCTCGATCGTGTGCAACGGATTGAGCGAGGTCATCGGCTCCTGGAAGATCATCGTGATCTTGTTGCCGCGCACCTGCCGCAATTGCTTCTCGCTCATGGCCAGCAGGTCGGCGCCCTGGAACAGGATCTTGCCCGAGGGATGGCTGGCGCTGGGGTAGGGCAGCAGCTTCAGCACCGACAGTGCCGAGACCGATTTGCCGGAGCCGGATTCGCCGACCAGCGCCACCGTCTCGCCCCTGGCGATGTCGAACGAGATGTGGTCGACGGCGACAGACTGGCCGCCGTCCTGGCTGAAGCCGACGCTGAGGTCCTGGACGCTGAGCAAGGTGGTTTCGCTCATTTGAACGTCTTGCGCGGATCGAAGGCGTCGCGCGTGGCCTCGCCGACAAAAACCAGCAGCGACAGCATCAGCGAGATGACGACGAAGCCGGAAATGCCGAGCCAAGGCGCGTTGAGGTTGCGCTGCGCCTGCTTGAGCAGTTCGCCGAGCGAGGCCGAACCCGGCGGCAGGCCGAAGCCGAGATAGTCGAGCGAGGTCAGCGTCGAGATCGAGCCGCTCAGCAAAAAGGGCAGGAACGTCAATGTCGCCACCATCGCATTGGGCAGCAGATGCCGGAACATGATGGTGCGGTTGCGCACGCCGAGCGCGCGCGCCGCGTTGACATATTCGAAGTTGCGGGCGCGCAGGAACTCCGCCCGCACCACGCCGACCAACGCCACCCAGGAGAACAGCAGCATCAGGCCGAGCAGGATGAAGAAGCCCGGCGGCAGGATGGCGGCGACGATGAGCAGCAGATAAAGCACGGGAATGGCCGACCAGATCTCGATGAAGCGCTGGAACAGCAGATCGGTCCAGCCGCCGAAATAGCCCTGCAAGGCACCGGCGCCGACGCCGATCAAGGCCGAGCCCGCGGTCAGGATCAGGCCGAACAGCACTGAAATGCGGAAGCCGTAGATGACGCGCGCCAGCACGTCGCGCGCCTGGTCGTCGGTGCCGAGCCAGTTCCAGTTGCCGACATTGCAGGCCGGGTCATCGGCTCCTTGCGGATACTGGTTGCAGCGCGTCTTGGCGTCATATTCCCAGGACGGCTTGGCGGGTGCTGCTTCCGGGATGGCGTTGTTGACGGTCTGGTAGGAGTAGCGGATAGGCGGCCAGACCATCCAGCCATGGGCGTTGATCTCGTCCTGGATCACCGGGTCGCGGTAGTCCGTGACGGCATAGAAGCCGCCGAATTTTTCTTCCGGGTAGGCGACCATCACCGGGAAAAGGATTTCGCCCTTGTAGGACGCGATGATCGGCTTGTCGTTGGCGATGAACTCGGCAAACAGCGACAAAACGAACAAGACGAGGAAAATCCACAAAGACCAGAAGCCGCGTTTATTAGCCTTGAAATTCTGCAGACGGCGCTTGTTGAGCGGCGACAGGAACGGCCGTGGGAGCCGCTCCGGCAAGACACCGGCGGTAACGCTTGCCTCCGACATCAGACGTCTCTCCGCTCGAAATCGATACGCGGATCGACCCAGGTGTACATCAGGTCGGACAGGAGCCCGATGAACAGGCCGAGAAGCGAGAAGATGTAGAGATTGGCGAACACCACGGGATAGTCGCGCTCGACAACGGACCTGAAGCCGAGCAGGCCGAGGCCATCGAGCGAAAAGATGTTCTCGATCAGCAGCGAGCCGGTGAAGAAGGCCGAGATGAAGGCGCCCGGGAAGCCGGCGATGACGATCAGCATGGCATTGCGGAACACATGGCCGTAAAGCACCTGCCGTTCCGACAGGCCCTTGGCGCGCGCCGTCACCACATACTGCTTGCGGATCTCCTCCAGGAACGAGTTCTTGGTCAAAAGCGTCGTCGTGGCGAAGGCCGACAGCACCAGCGCCGTCAGCGGCAAGGTCATGTGCCAGAAATAGTCGGCGATCTTGGCCGGCCACGACAACTGGTCCCAATTGTCCGAGACGATGCCGCGCAACGGGAACCAGTCCCAGAACGAGCCGCCGGCGAACAGCACCATCAAAAGGATGCCGAACAGGAAGCCCGGAATGGCATAGCCTACGATGACGACGCCGCTGGTCCAGACGTCGAAGGGGGTGCCGTCCTTCACCGCCTTGCGGATGCCGAGCGGGATCGAGATCAGATAGGACAGGAGCGTGATCCAGAGCCCGATCGAAATCGAAACGGGCATCTTCTCGAGGATCAGGTCGAGCACCGAAATATCGCGGAAATAGCTGTTGCCGAAATCGAACCTGGCGTAATTCCACAGCATCATGCCGAAGCGTTCGAGCGGCGGCTTGTCGAAGCCGAACTGCTTCTCCAGCTTCTTGATGAATTCCGGATCGAGGCCCTGGGCGCCGCGATATTTCGAACCGACATCGCCGGCGGCGTCGAAATTGGAGCCGCCGGCGTCACCGCCACCACCGCCGAGGCGGTCGCTGCCGCCCTGGTTGGTCAGCTTGGCGATGACCTGCTCGACCGGGCCGCCAGGCGCGAACTGGATGACGGCGAAGGAGATCGCCATGATGCCGAACAGGGTCGGGATCATCAAAAGGATACGGCGCAGTATATAGGCGCCCATCAGATGGTATCCTCCTCAAGGAGAGCCACCGTGTCCGGCGGCACCCCCAAGGCAGTCGCCTCAGTCCAATTGTCGACGCTGGCGCCGCCCCTCATTGTCCTGCCGGACATTTCTCCCCGTATAGTGACGGGGAGAAAGGCCGCAGCCTCGGCGCTCTTATCGCGACGTTTGCTGTTGGCGAAATCACCGATGAGAGCGCCCTTCTCCCTGTCACTATACGGGGAGAGGATGCCGGCAGGCAGGTGAGGGGCAGCGCCAACACCCGCAAGAAATTCAGCCTTTGCCAATTTTTGCCGCCTTGCCCTTGTCGAACCACCACAGCGTCTCGACCGGAAAGCCGAAATCGGGCTTTTGCTCGACAAAGCCGAACATGTCCCAATAGGCGACGCGGTGATTCGCCAGATAGTATGTTGGTATCCAGTCTAGCCGCGCGCGCAAGACCCGGTCGAGCGCCCTGAGCGCGGTGACCAGTTCTACGCGGCTTTGTGCCTTGCCGGCCGCCACGATCAGCGCATCGATGGCCTTGCTTTTCGTACCCGGATAATTGCGCTGCCCCGGTATGTCAGCCATCCGGGAATCATAGAGCATTTCCAGCCCGTCATCGGTCGGTGTCGCTCCGATCGACCAATGCAGCATGTCGAGATCGAAGTCGAAATCGCTCTGCCGCTGTTCATATTGCGCTGAATCGACTTGCCGGATCGATGCGTCGATTCCGATCGCCTTCATATTCTCGGACCACGGGGTGTAGATGCGAACGATGCCGTCATCCTCCGCCAGCATTTCAACCCGCAGCCGCTCACCCTTGTCGTTGACGAGGAAACTGCCGGCACGTTTCCAACCGGCCTGCGCAAGCAATCGCGAAGCCTCGCCCAGCTGCTTGCGGTCATGGCCCGAACCGTCGGAGAGGGGCTGCGTCACCGCTTCACCAAAGACTTCTGGCGGCAACTCGGCCCTGAACGGCTCCAGCAGGGCCAATTCCTCGGGCGAGGGCGGCCCTTCTGCCTTGTAATCCGACCGTTCGAAATTCGACTGAGCACGTTCGTAGGAGCCGTAAAACAGAGCCCGCTTCATCCATTCGAAATCGAAGCATCTGGCGATCGCCCGTCGCACCCGTTCGTCGCGAAATTGCGGACGACGCTGGTTCAGAGCGACGCCCTGCATGTCCGGCGTCTTCTCGCCGGGAAATTCCCGTTTGACGACCTTGCCGTCCTTCAACGCTGGAAAGTCGTATCCGGTCGCCCATACGCGCGCGGTGAATTCCTCGCGAAAATGCGTGTCGCCTTTTTTGAACGCTTCGAAGGCCGCCTGCCGGTCGAGGTAGAAATCGATGCGGATGCGGTCGAAATTGTACAGGCCGCGGTTCACAGGGAGATCGCGGCCCCAATAGTCGGCCACGCGCTCATATTCGACAGTCTGTCCGGCCGCCACGCGCCCAATCTTGTAAGGCCCGGAGCCGAGCGGCGGTGTCATCGTCGAGGCGTCGAATTTATTGGCCGTATAAAAGGCCTTGGACACGATCGGCATTACCACGACCGCCAGGATGTTTTGCGCCGACTGCTCGCCATTGAAGGTCAGCTCGAGCGTGGTCGGATCGACCGCGACCGCTTCCGTCATATGCCGCAGTGCCTTGGAAAGGTTCGGGTGACCTTGGTCCTTGTAAAGCTTCAGCGCGAAGGCGACGTCCTCTGCGGTCAGCGGCGAGCCGTCGTGGAAACGCGCTTGCGGCCGAAGCACGAAGCGGAAGCCGTTGCGGTCTTGCGACAGCGTGACGGACTCGGCAAGCAGGCCGTAGACCGCATCCGGCTCATCGAGGGCGCTTGTCATCAGGGAATCGAAGCAGAGTTCGGCGCGCGGCGGCGCCTCCCCCTTCAACACCAGGAAATTCAGCGTGTTGAAAGTCAGGAAGCTCTGATTGAGGGTTGCGTTGGGCGGCGCGAAATTCATCTGGCCGCCCTTGGGCGCGTCAGGATTGACATAGTCGAAATGCGGGAAATCAGGCTTGTATTTGAGGTCGCCGTAGGCGGACAGACCGTGCAGCTTGGTCCCGGTCGCAATGCTTGCGAAGGCTTTGCCCGGCATCAGGGCGGCGGCAGCGGCGGCGCCGCCCAAAGCCAGGAAATCGCGGCGGGGTAGCACCGCCATCAATTGCCGCCCTTGTATCTGGCCGCCAGCGCTTTTTCCTTGTCGAGATCGACCCACCAGGAATCGATGTCAACGCCCACATAGGCAGGCTGCTTGTCGGGGAACTTGAACTTGTTCCAATAGGCCAGCCAGACCGCGGAACGGTAATATTGCGGCACCACGTAGAAGTTCCACAGCAGGACGCGGTCGAGCGCATGGGTGGCGGCGACCAGATCATCGCGGTCGGTGGCAAAGATGATGCGATCGACCAGCGCGTCGACGATTGGATTCTTGATGCCCATCAGGTTGCGCGAACCAGGCGCATCGGCGGCTTTCGAGCTCCAGAAATCGCGCTGCTCGTTGCCGGGCGAATCCGACTGGCCGAACAGACCCGTCACGACATCGAAATCGAAGTTGTTGACGCGGTTGATGTACTGCGTCTGATCGATGATGCGCAGAGTAGCGTCGACGCCGATCTTGCGCAGGTTGGCAATGTAGGGGCTGGCGATCACCTGGTCTGTGTCGTTCCACCCGAGGATCTCGAACTTGAACGGTGCGCCTGTCTTGGCGTTGACCATCTTGCCGCCCTTGATGACCCATCCGGCCTTTGCGAACAGATCGACGGCCTGCTTTAGGTACTTTCGCTCCGCTTGCGGAGAGTCGTAGACAGGCAGCTTGAATTCCTGTGTGAAGAGTTCCGGCGGCAGCTTGTCGCGATATTTTTCCAGGATCTCCAGTTCCTTGCCTTGCGGCAATCCACTGGACGCCAGTTCGGTGCCCTGGAAATAGCTCGATGTGCGGGTATTGAAACCGAAGAACAACGTACGATTCATGCTTTCGAAATCGAACGGCATGGTCAGTGCCTCACGCACCAGCCGGTCCTGGAACAGCGGCCGCCGCTGGTTGAGAACGAAGCCCTGCATCGGCTGCGGCGACTGGGTCTGGAAGTCCTTCTTGATGACATCACCGGCTTGGACAGCCGGAAAATTGTAGGCCGTCGCCCATTTACGCGAGCTGTTTTCGCGGTGGATGTCTTCCAGCCCGCCCTTGGTGAAGGCCAGCCAGGCGGCATTGTCGTCGAGGATGTAGGTGTATCGGCGCGTATCGAAATTCTCGCGGCCGACCTTCACCGGTAGTTTGGCAGCCCAATAGTCCGGCACGCGCTGCCAGATGATTTCGGAGCCAGGCTTGAAGCTGGCGATCTTGTAGGCAGCCGAGCCGAGTGGAATTTCCAGCGTCGACTTGGTGATGTCGCGCTTCTTGCCGTTGGCATCGGTACCCTCCCACCAGTGCTTCGGCAGCACGGCAAGATCGCCCATGATCTTGGGCAGTTCGCGGTTGCCCTTCTGGTTGAAGTGGAATTCGACCTCGCGGTCGGAAACCGCCACCGCATCGGTGACATTCTCGAAATAGCGGTTGTATTGCGGGCTGTTCGCCTTCAGCACCTGGAACGACCAGATCACGTCGTCGACGGTGATCGGCTGGCCGTCATGCCATTTGGCGCGCGGATCGAGCCGGTAGGTCGCCGAGGAGTAGTCGGCCGGATATTTATAGGCGTCGGCGATCAGCGGATGGCTGACGCTGCCCTCATCGGTCGCCTGCTCCATCAGGGTGTCGTAGAGCAGGCCGCCGCCGAATCCGACGAGACCTGCCGCCGGCGTTCCCTGGACGATGTAGGGGTTGAAACTATCGAAGGTGCCGAGCACCACTGAATTCAGTGTGCCGCCCTTGGGCGCGTTCGGGTTGACGTAGTCGTAGTGCTGGAAATTGTCGCCGTATTTGGAGTCGCCGATCAGCGATGAGGTGGTGCGCCACTCGTCGGCCAGGGTCGTCTGCAACCCCGCCGCCAGCAGGGCCGCCGCCAGCAACGACATGAGAAGCGTTCGGCCAACCGTCATGCACTATCCTCTTCGCCATGCCTGCGGATCATCCAGACGCAATCTAGATGATTTGGCGCTCGTGAAAACCGCCATGCGCGGCTTTGTCGCCGCATCGGAGCTTTTCCTAACGAAAAAGCCGGGCAGAACCCGGCTTTTTCAAGATGATCACCGCATTTCCGGTTATTTTGCCGGTGCGGCCGGCGCAGGCGCGGCGGGAGCCGCGGGTTTGGCCGGTGCGGCGCCGTCAGCCGGTTTCGCCGGAGCGGCCCCATCGGCCGGCTTGGCGGGCGCGGAGGCGTCCGCGGCGGCACCCGGTGCCGGCAGCGGCTTGGGGTTGTCCGACAGCGTGCGCAGATAAGCGATGACGTTGGCGCGATCTTCTTCCTTGGGCAGGCCGGCAAAGCCCATCGCCGTGCCCTTCACGAATTTCTTCGGCGAGGTGATGAAGTGGTTGATGTTGTCATAGGTCCACTTCTCGGTGCCGCCCTTGGAGAATTCCTTCATGCCGGCCGAATAGGCGAAGCCTTCATGCTCGGCGACCGGGCGGTCGACGAGGTCCCAGAGATCCGGACCGACCTTGTTAGGGCCGCCCTTTTCGCCGGAATGGCAGGCCTGGCACTTCTTGAAGATGGCAGCGCCCTTTTCGACGCTGGCGCTGGCCAGGAGGTCGGCGATCGGCTTTTCGGCTGCTGCCGGAGCGGCGGGGCCACCTTCGGCGGGCTCCGCGGCCTCGATGGCGAAGCCGGGCTTTTCCGGGGCCGGCGAGGCAAACAGCGCGTCCGATACCAGCCCGACCGAGAAGACGACGAAAACGGTTCCGAGCAATCCGGCGAGCAGTTTGTTGACTTCGTTGGAATCCATTCGCCCCTTGCTCCCTTTTCCGGCGGACTGATCCGTCCACTCCGTCCGTCGGTATCGAGACCTGCCCTCCAGAGCCGGTCAAATCGGGCGGAAACTAGGTCTTTTGCTCGGGCGTTGCAACACCTATAAGGGCGCTGCCAGTGAGACCTTTTGCCACTTTTCCCCTCCTCGTTTCGGACGCCTTGCCAGACCGATGTCCACCTTGATCCTGATACCGGCCCGCATGGCCTCGACACGGCTGCCGGGCAAGCCGCTGGCCGATATATCAGGCGCGCCGATGATCGTGCATGTCGCCCGCCGTGCGGCCGAAGCCGGCCTTGGTCGGGTGGCGGTGGCGACCGACACGCAAAGCGTGGCCGAGGCGGTGCGCGCGCATGGTTTCGAGGCGGTGATGACGCGCATGGACCACGAATCGGGTTCCGACCGCATCTTTGAAGCTCTGCTCGAACTTGACCCCGGGCAAAAGGTCGAAACCATCGTCAACGTGCAGGGCGACCTGCCGACCATCGATCCCGCGATCATCGCGGCCTCGCTGAGGCCGTTCGAGGACGCCTCGGTGGATATCGCCACGCTCGGCGTCGAGATCATCCGCGAGGAGGAAAAGACCAATCCCAACGTCGTCAAGATCGTCGGGTCGCCGCTCTCCGGCACGCGGTTGCGGGCGCTGTACTTCACCCGCGCCACGGCACCTTGGGGCGACGGGCCGCTTTATCACCATGTCGGCCTCTACGCCTATCGCCGCGCCGCGCTCGAGCGCTTCGTCGCGCTGAAGCCGTCGCCGCTGGAGCGCCGCGAGCGGCTGGAGCAATTGCGGGCGCTGGAAGCCGGCATGCGCATCGATGCCGAGATCGTCCAGTCGCTGCCGCTTGGCGTCGACACGCCACATGACCTGGACCGTGCCAGGGAAATCCTTTCAAACTGAGATATCAGCATGCCTGAAAAGACCAACAGAATATCCTTCCAGGGCGAGCCGGGCGCCAATTCCGACACAGCCTGCCGCAACGTCTATCCCTCGATGGAGCCATTGCCGTGCCCGACCTTCGAGGATGCGTTCAATGCCGTCGAGACCGGCAAGGCCGATCTCGCCATGATCCCGATCGAGAACACCATCGCCGGACGTGTCGCCGACATCCATCATCTTCTGCCGGAATCGAGGATGCACATCGTCGGCGAATATTTCCTGCCGATCCATTTCCAGCTGATGGTGCTGCCGGGCGTCAAGCGCGACGAGATCAAGACCGTTCACACCCACATCCACGCGCTCGGCCAGTGCCGCAAATACATCCGCAAGAACGGGTGGAAAGGGGTAGTCGCTGGCGACACGGCGGGCGCAGCCAAAATGGTCTCCGAGGTCAAGGACCGCACCATGGCCGCGCTGGCCCCGGCGCTGGCCGCGACGCTCTACGGGCTCGACATCATCGAGGAGAACGTCGAGGACACCGACAGCAACGTCACCCGCTTCGTCGTCCTGACCAAGAGCAAGCAATGGGCCGAGCGCCCATCACCCGACGTCAAGATGATGACGACCTTCATCTTCCGCGTCCGCAACGTGCCGGCCGCGCTCTACAAGGCCATGGGCGGCTTCGCCACCAACGGCATCAACATGACCAAGCTCGAGAGCTACCAGTTGGGCGCCTTCACGGCGACGCTGTTCTACGCCGACATCGAGGGCCACCCCGACGATCCGCTGGTCAAGCTGGCGTTGGACGAACTGCGGTTCTTCTCGCGCGAGGTGCGGATTCTTGGCGTCTATCCGGCCAGCGAGTCACGCGAGCAGTGGAAGGTGGCGGATTGAACTACCAGCCCAACGGCACGTAGTCGATCTCCATGAAGGTCTCGACCTCCGGCACCCAGCGGTCGCGCACGAAGGCGACATGGTCCGGATGGTCGTTGTACCTGGTGTAGGCGGCCTGGTCGGCGAACTCCATCGAGAAGCCGAACTGGTAGTCGTTCTTGGGGCTGATCTGCCGCAATTGCTCGAAATGCGTGACGCCCCGGATCGCCGAGAGGATCTTCCTGGCGTCGACGAGGAACCGCTTTTCCTCCAGCGAATGCGGCGGATGCTTCAGCGTGAAGACGACGGTGTGACGGATCATTTGTCTCTCCTGCAATGACTTCGATATTCGCTATTCGCTGTCGACCCAGGCGCGGATGAGGTGATGCGCGATGGCGCCCTTTGGCGGCGTGACCAGATTGTCGGGGTGCGTACGCTCCAGCATCAGGCGCACCTCGTCGCGCAAAAACCAGCGGCAGTCCTCCAATTCGTCGAGATCGGCCTGGATGTCTTCGTTGAGCGGCTCGCCGAAGCAGCCGATCATCAGTGAATAGGGAAACGGCCACGGCTGGCTGGCATGGTAGACGACGCGGCCGAGCCGTATCCCGGCCTCCTCCAGCGTTTCGCGGCGCACCGCCGCCTCGATCGTCTCGCCGGGCTCGATGAAGCCGGCAAGCGCCGAATACATGCCCGGCCCAAAATGCCGGCCGCGCCCGAGCAGGCATTTCTCCCGCGTCGCCGTCAGCATGATCGCCACCGGGTCCGTACGCGGAAAATGCTCGGTGCCGCAATTCGGGCAATGGCGCTTGTAACCACCCGCGCGCATCTGCGATTCGGTGCCGCATTTGCTGCAGAAGCGGTGACTGGCGTGCCAGGCGAGCAGGGCGGCGCCTTGTGCCATCGCGCCGGCGGCGGCCTCGTCGATCAGCCCTTGCATATAGACCGAGCGGTAATCGATCGCCTTGACGGTTTCGGGCAACTGTTCGGGATCGATGCCGGCCAGGACCGCCAGCACCGGCCCCTGTTCGGAAAAGCCGAGCAGGACGCCCTGGTCGAAGGAAGGGCTGAAGGGCTCGCTCTCGGCGACGCGGTGCCACGGATCGAAACCGCCATCCGCCAATTTCAGGTGGAGCCGGCCGCCATTCATCAAAAGCAGCCGTGTCGTCGGATCGGCCAGCGCCTTGTCGACCGAATCGTCGGCGCGGTTCTCGGATTGCCGGTCGATCGTGTTGCCGGCAAAGCCGACGAACTGGCTCGGCTCGCGCAGAGGCGCGTCAAACAGGCGGAAGCTCATATGGACTCTGGTGCTTTGGGATGGACATGCTTGGGATGGACACGGGGAAGGCTTATAGCGCCGCCCTTATCGTTTCGGCAAACCGGCGCAGGTCGGAACGCTCATACGGCTCGCGCAGGCCATGCCCCCACACCGGGCCGGGCCAGCCGGGATCGCCCTCGGACCGTGCGATGATATGGACATGCAGTTGGCGCACGATGTTGCCGAGCGCGCCGGTGTTGATCTTGGTGCAGCCGCTCACCTTCTTCAGCGCCTGCGCCACCATATTGGTCTCGAAGGTCAGCATCGCCTGGTCGAGCGGCGTCATGTCGTGGATCTCCTCCGCGCCCGGGCGCTGCGGCACCAGGAGCAGCCATGGCCAGCGGCGGTCGTTCATCACCCGCAATTCGCACAGCCCAAGCCACATCAACTGCTCGCTGTCCGCCTCCAGCCGGGCATCCAGCGTGAATCCGGCCTTCAGGCCCGGCAGCATCGGCGTTTCCCTTGCTTTTCTTGGTTTCCTCAAACCCTGAACGCTAGAGCGGCCGCATCGGGGCTGCAAGCGAATCCAGTGCTTCGCGGTGCCGATTTGCCTGCGCACTTGCATTTCGTCGCGCAATTGCCGATATGGACAGCGGGAGGTTGGTGGTGGACGATCCACTCGCCAACCGGGTCAGGTCCGGAAGGAAGCAGCCCTAACGAGCCCGGAACGGGTCATTGTTCCAGCCTCCCACCTCATCGGCCCTCCTCGCGACATTGACGACGCATTGCAGCGCGGGCGAGACTATGCGCAGGAATCGGCGCCTTCGGGCGCGGCCTTTTGGAGCTTAACGGGCGAATGAGCGAAGCCGGAAATTCGGGGTCCGATAGTCTGGCGACGGGCAAGGCCGCGGCCTACCGCGTGCTGGCGCGCAAATACCGTCCGTCGAATTTCTCCGAGCTGGTCGGCCAGGAGCCGATGGTGCGCACCCTCACCAATGCCTTTGCCACCGGCCGCATTGCCCAGGCATGGATGCTGACCGGCGTGCGCGGCGTCGGCAAGACCACGACCGCGCGCATACTTGCGCGAGCGCTGAATTATAAAACCGCCACCGTTGACCAGCCCTCGGTCGATCTCGCCGTGCTCGGCGAGCATTGCCAGGCGATCATGGAAGGCCGCCATGTCGACGTCATCGAGATGGACGCCGCCTCGCACACCGGCATCGACGACATCAGGGACATCATCGAGCGCGTGCGCTATGCGCCCGTCTCGGCCCGCTACAAGGTCTACATCATCGACGAAGTGCACATGCTGTCGACGCAGGCCTTCAACGGCCTGCTGAAGACGCTGGAAGAACCGCCGCCGCACGTCAAATTCATCTTCGCCACCACCGAGATCCGCAAGGTTCCGATCACCGTCCTGTCGCGCTGCCAGCGTTTCGACCTGAGGCGCATCGACGCCGGCGCGCTGGTCGCGCATCTCTCCTCGATCGCCGGCAAGGAAGGCATTTCGGTCGACGATGACGCGCTGGCCATGATCGCGCGCGCGGCGGAAGGCTCTGCCCGCGATTCGCTCTCCATTCTCGACCAGGCGATCGCCCATGGCGCCGGCTCGGTCAGCGCCGAGGCCGTGCGCGCCATGCTGGGCCTGGCCGACCGCGCCCGCATCGTCGATCTGTTCGAACATGTGATGAAGGGCGACGTGGCGGCCGCACTCGGCGAATTCCGCGCGCAATATGACACCGGCGCCGATCCGGCCGCCGTGCTCACCGATCTGGCGGAGTTCAACCATCTCGTCACCCGGCTGCGTTTCGTGCCGAGCGCCATGGACGATGCCTCGCTGTCGCAGGACGAGCGCCAGCGCGGCGCCGATTTCGCCCGGGCGCTATCGGTCCGCGTGCTGTCGCGGACCTGGCAGATGCTGCTCAAGGGCATTCCCGAGGTGCAGTCGTCCAACCGGCCGGTCAGCGCCGCCGAAATGGTGCTGATCCGGCTGGCGCACGCCGCCGACCTGCCGACATTGGACGAGGCGTTGAGATCGCTGGAGAACGGTGCCTCGGCAACTGGCGCCGCGCCGCGCCCGAACGGCGCGCCCGTGAACCCCGGCAATGGCGGTACTGGTGGCCACGGCGCCAGCACCGTGGCGCAGGCGCGCATGCCTGGTGGGTCGGGCGGCGCGCAGACCATGCGGCTGGTCGAGGCCACGCCGGCCCCGGCCGCCTTCGTCGCGCCCCCGCAACCGGCGCCGGAGACGCAAGCCGTACCGCTGAAATCGCTGGCCGACATCGTTGCCCTCGCCGACGCGCAGCGCGACATCGCCTTCAAGGTGCTGGTCAAGCGCTGCATCCGTCTCGTGCGCATCGAACCTGGCCGCATCGACGTCAGCCTGACCGATGATGCGCCCAAGATGCTGCTCAACGAGCTGACGATGAAACTGCGCGCCTGGACAGGCCGCAGTTGGCTGGTGTCGCTGTCGAAGGAGGAGGGCGGCCAGACCCTGGCTGAAATGGAATCGACGAAGCGTGAAAACGCCTTCCTCGATGCCAGGAACGACCCGACCGTGGCCGCCATCCTGGCCCGCTTTCCCGGCGCCAAGATCATCGACGTGCGCATTCCCGACACGCCGGACGCCGAAACGAGCGAGGCCGAAATGCCGGTCGAGCCGCCGGCCGATGACGATGAACCCTGATATCCAGCACTAATCCGCAAAGGATCGGACCATGAAAGATCTTCTCGGCCTGATGGGCAAGGCGAAGGAAATGCAGGCCAAGTTCCAGGCCATGCAGGATGAGATCGCCACTGTCGAAGCCGTCGGCCAGGCCGGCGGCGGCTTGGTCAGCATTACGTTGAGCGGAAAGTTCGACATCAAGTCGCTGAAGATCGACCCGTCTTTGTTTAGGGAAGACGAGGTCGAAATCCTCGAGGATTTGATTCTTGCCGCGCACAATGACGCCAAGGCCAAGGTCGAGCAGATCATGCAGGAAAAGACCAAGGCGCTGACCGCCGGCCTGCCCATCCCGCCAGGAATGAAACTGCCTTTCTAATGCATGTCGCCCAAAAGTGCGCAGCGGTTTTGGGGCAACGATATGCATGAAGCTGAGACCGGCGCGGCCATGATCGGCGAGCCGTCCGAAAGGCTGATCGAGCAGCGTATCCGCAACAGGATCTACGAGATTCTGGAAATCCTCGCCGATTGCGATGCGGGCGTCGATCTCGTCGGCATCAAGGGCTATTTCAATCTTTTCGAGGATTTCGTGCACCGCCCTTCGATCGAGGCCGGCACGTCGGCGCTTTCGAAGGACGAACGCGCCATCGTGCTGGAAATCGCCGAATTCCTGGAGGCGGCGTCCGAAACAAATCCTGATTTCACCAAGGCCGAGTTCATCGACAGCGACTGGCCGGGCAAGATCGCGCCGACGGCCAGGGAGGCGCGGGCGCTGTTTCTCGGGCGGGGCCTGTTTTCAGAGACGGTCGAAGAGGTCGAACCCGGTCGACCGGCAGCAATCGCCGCCGGGCGATAGGCTGTTTTTGAGAAAGCGTGGCGCGGCTTTCCCGGGAAAAGCGCATGGCGCTTCCCCAAGGGAATTGCGGCGAAACGAAGAAAAGGTGGTCATCGTCTATGTGAAACGACGGCTCGATCCATCTGGAAAGCCTCGATTTGTGTCAATTCGGCAACAGTCCGCCGTTAATAACGTTTTGGCCATCATTTTGCCCGAAAGTGTCTCATTCTTGCCGCAGCCTGGGGGCGGGCATTGAAGTGAGAGGGTTACCTGTTGATCGCCATGCGATGGAAGACGCCGCTGTTGCTCGGCGTCGTCACGTCTCCCCTTTTCTTGGCCGCTTGCAGCCAGACCACCTCGCACGGCATGTCGGTCGCCAGCCTGACCGACGCCATCACGCCGAGTTTCCTGAGTTCGCGCGCCTACAGCCACACGCCGAAGGACAGGGAATGCCTGGAACGGGCAATGTTCTTCGAATCCAACCGGTCGAGCCGCGACGGCATGATCGCCGTCGGCACGGTGGTGATGAACCGGCTGCGCTCGGGCAATCATGGCAGCACCATCTGCCAGGTGGTGGGTGAACCCGGGCAGTTCGCGCCGGGCGTCATGACCAGGCCGATGAATTCGCGCGCAATGCCCGATGTCGAGGAGGCCGCCGACGCCGTGCTCAAGGGCGAGCGCAAGGCCAAGCTCAAGAACACGATGTATTTCCACACCGCCGGCCTGCGCTTCCCTTACAAGAACATGCACTACACCATGGTTGCGGGCGGCAATGCCTTCTACGAAAAGCGCGGCCGCAACTGGCAGCCGCTGCCGGATGAGCCGATGGTCGCGTCGGCCGAGCCGCCGACCGCGTTGCCGGGAGTACCCGCGACGCGTGTCGCGTCGGTCGAGATGGCGCGCCCGGCCAAGACGCCCGCTCGCAATGCTCCGGCACAGCAGGTCTACATGACCGCTGCGGCGGAACCGTCACGCCCCAGCAAGACGGCAACCGCTCACACCGCTCCGGCACAGCAGGTCTACGTGACCGCCGCCGCGGAACCGGCGACCAAGCCGTCGCCCGCCCGCATCGCCCCCGCGCAGCAGACCTATCTGACGGCATCCGCAGCACCGACGGCAAAGTCCGCGCGGATCCAGGCCAGGCCGATCGAAGTTGCCATGCAGGAGCCGATGGAAGAGCCGGATGCCGCCCGTTTTGGCGGAACCTTGAACAGCGGAACCTCGAACAAAAGGGTCATCTCCTCGGTTGAGGACGCTCCGCAGGAAGCGTCGATGGGCTTCCAGTCGACGCCTGAGAACACCGATGCCATCGGCGCGATGATCGTCAGCCAGGGCCGCCCGCTCGAAGCCAACTGATTCCCTTCGCATGGCAGCATGGCGGGTCATGCGTCATGGGGATGTTTCAAAGCGTTCTGAAAAATCCTAGATCAGAGCGATGTCCAAGCGAATCGCCGGTCCCGAGATCGAACGCCTGATCCAGCTCCTGGCCAAGGTGCCGGGGCTTGGCCCCCGTTCGGCCAGGCGCGCGGCGCTGCACCTGATCAAGAAGAAGGAACAATTGCTGTCGCCGCTCGCCGCCGCGATGGGCGAGGCGGCCGACAAGGTGCGCATCTGCTCGACATGCGGCAATGTCGATACGTCGGACCCCTGCATGATCTGCACGGACGCCCGTCGCGATGCCGCCACCCTGATCATCGTCGAGGACGTCTCGGATCTGTGGGCCCTGGAGCGGGCGGCGGCGATGAATGTGCGTTACCACGTGCTCGGCGGCACGCTGTCGCCGCTCGACGGCATCGGCCCCGATCAGCTCAACATCCGTTCGCTGATCGACCGCATCGCCGGGGGCGAGGTCAAGGAGGTCATCCTCGCCGTCAACGCGACGGTCGAGGGCCAGACCACCGCGCACTACCTCACCGATCAGCTCTCCGGCTTCGAGGTCAAGATAACCCGGCTGGCGCACGGCGTGCCGGTCGGCGGCGAACTCGACTATCTCGACGAAGGCACGCTGGCCGCCGCGCTGCGCTCGCGAACGGCGTTTTGACAAGATCGGCGGGGCGGATGGGCACGATGATTGCGTCTCCTTCGAAGTTGGTGGTGCACGCCACAGAGCGCGGCATTCGCAAATTCGGCTTTATTTTCTTTATGGCCGCGCTCCTCGCCATCTTTCTCACCATCCCCGCCTCCGCCGCCAGCATCGACGATCAGTTCCGCGCCTGGCTCCAAACCGACCTCTGGCCCGACGCCAAGGCGAAAGGCATTTCCAAAAAAACGTTCGATGCCGCGTTCAACGGCATCAAGCCCAATCTCAATCTCCCCGATCTTGTCATGCCGGGCGAGAAGCCTAAGACGCCGCAGAAGCAGCACCAGGCCGAGTTCGGTTCGCCCGGCGCCTATTTTGCGGAGAAGACGGTTCGTGCGGTGACATCAGGCGGACGCGCCCGCGAAGCCGCCAATGCCCGCACGCTTGCCGCGATCGAAAAGCGCTATGGCGTGCCGGGCGAAATCCTTCTGGCGATCTGGGGCCGCGAGACCGGCTTCGGCGCGGCGAAGATGCCCTACGATGCCTTCGAGGTGCTGGGCACCAAGGCGTTCATGTCGACGAAAAAGGATTTCTTCCGCACCGAACTGCTGGCGGCGCTCGAAATCGTCGAGCGCGGGCTGGCCCCGGTCGGCGCGATGAAATCGTCCTGGGCCGGTGCGCTCGGCCAGCCGCAATTCATGCCGACCTCCTTCCTCAAGCATGCGGTCGATTTCGACGGCGACGGCCGCGTCGACATCTGGAATTCGACTCCCGACGTGCTGGCTTCGATCGCCAATTATCTTGTCCACTACGGCTGGGTGAGGGGACGCGGCTGGGGTTTCGAGGTGACCGTACCTCAGAGCGTGTCCTGTTCGCTGGAAGGTCCGGACCAGGGCAAGGAGATTTCGCAATGGGCCGCCATGGGCATCGAGCGCGTCGGCGGCAAGGCCTTCCCGGCCGCCGAGATGAAGGCGGAAGGCTTCCTGCTGATGCCGGCCGGGCGCAGCGGCCCGGCCTTCATCGCGACCCCCAATTTCTACGTGCTGAAGGAATACAACACCAGCGACCTCTATGCGCTGTTCATCGGCCATGGCGCCGACCGCATCGCCCATGGCGATCAGAATTTTTCCGGTAGCTGGGGTCCGGTCGGCGACCTCCACCGCTCCGACATCGCCGCCTTGCAGCGGACCCTGGAGGCCAAGGGCTATGACGTTGGCAGCGCCGATGGGCTGCCCGGCTTCAAGACCCGCCGCTCGATCGGCAAATGGCAGGAAAAGAATGGTCAGGCCGCCACCTGTTTTCCCGATGCCGGCCTGGTCACCGCGCTGAAATAGCTTCGAATTTCAGCAGATTTTTCCCGATCCGCGGCATCGATCGGCCGGCGCATGCATGGACACGCCACAGCGGATTTTGATCCACTCATGCTGTTTCATAAATCCTCGTTGCCGGCCCCGGAGTCGCCGGATATGGTGTTGACCAACTGGACAAAAACCACGACGGTAGTGGGCCAGGGCTATCGTTGGAGCCCTGAAAGAACACCGCAACCCTGAGCCGGGAACTCAGGTCGACAAACAACAAAACAGGGAACAATCATCATGATGATGGAAAAGCTTGCTCTACGATCCCGCATCCTGCTTGCGGGCGCCGCCATGTCGGCGCTGCTTCTGGCCGGAGCGCCGGCTGGCGCGGTCACCCCCGCCGACACGCTTGTCGAAGGTTTTGCCATCGACGACATCATCTCGATGGATCCGGGCGAGGCGTTCGAGCTGTCGACCGCCGAAGTCACCGGCAACACCTATGACCTTCTTGTCCGCCTCGACCTCAGCGACACCTCCAAGGTCAAGCCCGACCTCGCCGAAAGCTGGACCGTCTCCGACGATGGCCTGACCTATACGTTCAAGCTCAAGCCGGGCCTGAAATTCGCCTCCGGCAACCCGATCACAGCGGCCGATGTTGCCTACTCGTTCGAGCGCGCCGTCAAGCTGGATAAGAGCCCCGCCTTCATCATCGACCAGTTCGGCATCAGCGGCGACAACGTCACCGAAAAGGCCAAGGCGGTCGACGACACCACCTTCCAGTTTACCGTCGACAAGGCCTACGCGCCAAGTTTCGTGCTGAACTGCCTATCGGCCACCGTTGCCTCCATTGTCGACGCCAAGCTGGTCAAGGAACATGTCGCCGCAGTGACGCCGAGCGCCGACTACAAATGGGACAACGACTTCGGTAATGCCTGGCTGAAGACAGGCTATGCCGGCTCGGGCGCCTACAAGCTGCGCGAGTGGCGTGCCAACGAGGCGGTCGTCATGGAGCGCAATGACAATTATCACGGCGAGAAGGCCAAGCTCGCCCGCGTCATTTACCGCAATATGAAGGAAAGCTCGGCGCAGCGCCTGGCACTCGAAGCCGGCGACATCGACGTTGCCCGCAATCTCGAGCCGAACGACCTCGACGCCATCGCCAAGAACGCCGACCTCACCACCACGAGCGCGCCGAAGGGCACGGTCTACTATATCAGCCTCAACCAGAAGAACCCGAACCTCGCCAAACCCGAGGTTCGCCAGGCCTTCAAATACCTTGTCGACTATGATGCCTTGAGCACGACCATCCTCAAGGGAATCGGCGAAATCCACCAGACCTTCCTGCCCAAGGGCGACCTCGGCGCCATGGACGACAATCCCTTCAAGCTTGATGTCGCCAAGGCCAAGGAATTGCTGGCCAAGGCCGGCCTGCCGGATGGCTTCAGCGTCACCATGGACGTACGCACCGGCCAGCCGACCACCGGCATGGCGGAATCGATCCAGCAGACGCTCGGTCAAGCCGGCATCAAGCTGGAGATCATTCCGGGCGACGGCAAGCAGACGCTGACCAAATATCGCGCCCGCAACCACGACATCTATATCGGCAATTGGGGCCAGGATTATTTCGATCCGAACTCCAACGCCCAGACCTTTGCCTCGAACCCGGACAATTCGGATTCCGGCAAGTCGCATACACTTGCATGGCGCAATGCCTGGGACATTCCGGACCTGACCAAGGAAACCGAAGCAGCTCTCCTGGAGAAGGATTCGGGCAAGCGCGCTGATATGTACAAGGATCTCGAGAAGAAGGTCCTCGACACCAGCCCCTTCGTCATCATCCACCAGCAGCTGGAGGTCGCGGGTCTGCGCAAGAACCTCCAGGGTTTCAAGCTTGGGCCAAGCTTCGACACCAACTTCGTCGGGCCGGTCTCGAAAGAATAGCGCCCGCGGACGCGCCGCATGAGCGCGGTTGAACACGAAAGCGGGCGCGGCAGCGCCCGCGCCGTCGCCCTTGCATCATCGCTCGGCCGCTTCCTGGTCATCGCGGTGACGACCTATCTTGGTCTTCTCGCGGTCACCTTCTTCATTGGCCGCGTCATCCCGATCGACCCGGTGCTCGCCGTTCTGGGCGACCGGGCACCTGCCAATGTCGTGGAGCGCACGCGCCGCGAGATGGGCCTCGATCTGCCATTGATCGAGCAGTTCTATATCTATGTGAAACACGCGCTGAGCGGCGATTTCGGTATCTCGGTGCTGACCACAAACCCTGTCATGACCGACATCCGCCGCGCTCTTCCCGCAACGACGGAACTGGCGACATTGGGGACACTGATCGGCGCGTTGTTTGGCGTACCGCTCGGGGTGCTGGCCGCGGTCAAACGCGGCAGCTTCGTCGACCAGATCGTGCGCGTCATCGGCCTGATCGGTTATTCCGTGCCGATCTTCTGGCTCGGCCTGCTTGGGCTCGTCCTGTTCTATGCCAAGCTGCAATGGGTGGCCTTCCCGGCACGGCTCGACGTCGTCTACGAGTACACTTTCACGCCGATCACCGGTTTCTACTTGCTCGATTCCGCGATGCAGGGACAGTGGGACGTCTTTTACGACGCCTTTCGGCACATCATCCTGCCGGCCTCGCTGCTCGGCTATTTCTCGCTCGCCTATATCAGCCGCATGACGCGCTCGTTCATGCTCAATGAACTCGCCCAGGAATATGTCGTCGCGGCGCGCGCCAAGGGCCTGTCGGAAACCCGCATCATCTGGGGCCACGCGCTGCGCAATGCCGCCGTGCCGATGGTGACGGTAATCGCGTTGTCCTATGCCGGGCTGCTCGAAGGCTCGGTGCTGACCGAGACCGTCTTCTCCTGGCCGGGCATCGGCCTCTACATCACCAACTCGCTGCAGAACGCCGACATGAACGCGGTGCTTGGCGGTACCATCGTCATCGGCTCGGTGTTCATCGGCATCAACCTTCTGTCCGACCTGCTCTATCGTGTGCTCGATCCGAGGACCAAGACAGGATGAGCGCCGAGACCATCCAGAGCCGTCGCGAATGGTTGCTGTCGGAGCGGCCGGCATCGCGCATGCAGGCAAGGCTCGGCCGCGCCTATGTCGCGTGGCGGCGCTTTTCCGCCAATCGTCTGGCCTTTGTCGGCCTGCTGATCATCATTGCCCTGCTGCTCGTCGCCGCCCTTGCCGGTGTGCTGGCGCCGTATTCGCCGACCTTCGGTGATCTGAAGAACGCGCGGCTGCTGGCCCCGAGCGGGCAGCACTGGTTCGGCACCGACGACCTCGGCCGCGACATCTATTCGCGCATCCTCTACGGCTCCCGCTGGACGCTTTATGTCGTCGTCTTGGTCGCCATCATCGCCGCACCCATCGGTCTTCTGGTCGGCGCCGTCGCCGGCTATGCCGGCGGTTGGACCGATGCCATCCTGATGCGCATCACCGACATCTTCCTTGCCTTCCCCAAGCTGGTGCTGGCGCTGGCCTTCGTCGCCGCCCTTGGCCCAGGCATCGAGAACGCCGTGCTGGCGATCGCCATCACCTCCTGGCCGCCCTATGCGCGCATCGCTCGGGCCGAGACGCTCACCGTGCGCAACTCGGACTACATCAAGGCGGTGCAATTGATGGGCGCCTCGCCGTTCCGCATCGTGCTGCGCCACATCATGCCGTTGTGCATCTCCTCGCTGATCGTCCGCGTGACGCTCGACATGGCCGGCATCATCCTGACGGCCGCGGGCCTCGGCTTCCTCGGCCTCGGCGCGCAGCCGCCGCTGCCGGAATGGGGCACCATGATCGCTTCGGGCCGCCGCTTCATCCTAGACCAATGGTGGGTGGCCGGCGCGCCTGGCTTCGCCATCCTGATCGTCAGCCTTGGGTTCAACCTGCTCGGCGACGGCCTGCGCGACGCACTCGATCCCCGCAGCGGTGACCAATGAGTGGCTCCCCTGATCAGCCGCGATCAAAGAGCACGCTTCTCGACGTCGAGGATCTGCGGGTCACCTTTCCGACCCGCACCGGCATGATTGAGGCGGTGCGCGGGGTTTCCTTTTCGCTCGGCCGCGAGCGGCTCGGCATCGTCGGCGAATCCGGCTCGGGCAAGTCGCAGACGGGCCGTGCCATCATGGGACTGACACCGCCGCAGGCCCGGATATCGGCCAACAAATTGACCTTCGACGGCATCGACCTGCTCGGCGTCTCGGCACGCCAACGCCGGGCGTTGCGCGGCAACCGCATCGCCATGATCCTGCAGGACCCGAAATATTCGCTCGACCCGGTGATGAGCATCGGCCGCCAGATCGTCGAGACTTTGCGCACCCATGAAAAGGTCGGCAAGGCCGAGGCGCGCGAGCGCGCGCTGGCCATGCTGGAGGCGGTGCAGATCCGCGATCCCAAACGTGTCTTCGACCTGCATCCGCACGAAGTGTCCGGCGGCATGGGCCAGCGCGCCATGATCGCCATGATGCTGATCGCCGGGCCGGAAATGATGATCGCCGACGAGCCGACCTCGGCGCTCGACGTCACTGTGCAGCTCGATGTGCTCGGCATCCTCGACCGGCTGGTCGCAGAGCGTGGCATGGGACTGATCTTCATCTCGCACGATCTGCGCCTGGTTTCCTCTTTCTGCGACCGCGTCATCGTCATGTATGCGGGCAAGGTGGTCGAGCAGCTCAAGGCTTCGGAACTCAGCCAGGCCCAACATCCCTACACGCGTGGGCTGCTCAACTGCATGCCCAAGATCGGTGCCGACCGTCACCCGCTGCCGGTGCTCGACCGCAAGCCGGAGTGGGCGGCATGAAATCAGCGATTGCCGTCGACAGGCTGGAGGTGATCTTCGACCGCTTCCGCGCGCTGAAGGGTGTCAGCCTCGACGTGCAGCCGGGCGAATCCTTCGGCCTTGTCGGCGAATCCGGTTCCGGCAAATCGACATTGTTGCGGGCCATCGCCGGCCTCGCGCCGGTTGCCTCGGGCAGCATTGTAGTCAACGGCAAGACGCTCGGCGCGCGCCGCGACAAGGCGTTTTACCGCGAAGTGCAGATGGTCTTCCAGGATCCGTATGGCTCGCTGCACCCACGCCAGACCGTCGATCGACTGCTGCAGGAGCCGCTTGCCATCCACGGCTTTGCCGATGGTGAAAAGCGGATCGAACGCGCACTCGACGAAGTCGGCCTCGGCAACGGCTTTCGCTTCCGCTACGCGCACCAATTGTCGGGCGGCCAGCGTCAGCGTGTGGCGATCGCACGCGCGCTGATCCTCGAACCCTCGATCCTGCTGCTCGACGAGCCGACCTCGGCGCTCGACGCCTCGGTGCAGGCGGAGGTGCTCAACCTGCTGGAAGAAGTCCGCCGCCGGCGCAAGCTGACCTTCCTGATGGTCAGCCACGACCTCGCCATCATCACCCATATGTGCGAGCGGCTGATGGTGATGCAGGGCGGCGAGGCGGTGGAGAATCTGGTGGCGAACGACCTCGTCGAGCGCCGCGTTTCGAAGGACTATACGCGCAACCTGCTCAGGGCGAGCGACGGGTTTGTGAGAACCGCTCCCGAGCAAGTTTGACGATAGTTGTCCGACGCAGAGTGTATTTCCCGCCTCAGGCCGCTCCGCTTTCCGGCAGGATCCCACCCTTCGCCTTGCCCCGCTCTTTCGGCTCCTTGATCCGGAACCACGTCAAATAAAGCGCCGGCAGGAACAGCAGGGGTGATCGCCGTGCCGGCGATGATGCCGCCCATCGTGGCGTACCACAACGCCGATCAGGCCCAGCGGCTCCGTCGCCACCGCCAGGAACAGGCGCTGGAAGCTCTGCAATTGCAACCATCAGGATGATCGCCATGACGAACAGCATCAGCGGCACCACCGCGCCTATCGCCGGACCGGTTAAGTCAGGCCCAATCGACGCGGTGATGGTGCCGACTTGAGGAAAATCTGAAATAAGGCCAGAAGGGGAATTCAACGACATCAAACAGAACGGGCGCGCCGGCCCGGTGAGGGATATTATGAAGAACTCCGCCATTTCCGAACGCAAGAACCAGTCGATCTCGCGCGGCGTCGGCATGACCACGCAGATCTACGCCGATCGGGCTGAGAATTCGGAAATCTGGGATGTCGAGGGCCGCCGCTATATCGACTTCTCCTCGGGCATCGCCGTCGTCAACACCGGCCACCGCCACCCCAAGGTAATCGAGGCGGTCAGGGCGCAGCTCGACCGCTTCACCCACACCTGCCATCAGGTCGTGCCTTATGAGAGCTATGTGCGGCTGGCCGAACGGCTGAACGCCATGCTGCCCGGCAAGTTCGAGAAGAAGACCATCTTCGTCACCACCGGCGCCGAGGCGGTGGAAAATGCCATCAAGATCGCTCGCAACGCCACCGGCCGCCAGGCCGTCATCGCCTTTGGCGGCGGCTTCCACGGCCGCACCTTCATGGGCATGGCGCTGACCGGCAAGGTCGTGCCCTACAAGGTTGGCTTCGGGGCCATGCCGGGCGACGTCTACCACGTGCCGTTCCCCGTGCAACTGCATGGTGTCTCGGTCGCCGATTCGCTGGCGGCGCTCGACAAGCTGTTCAAGGCGGATGTCGATCCGGCCCGCGTCGCAGCGATCATCATTGAGCCGGTTCAGGGCGAGGGCGGCTTCTACGACGCGCCGCGTGAACTCCTGACGGCGCTGCGCAAGCTCTGCGACCAGCACGGCATGCTGCTCATCGCCGATGAGGTGCAGACCGGCTTTGCCCGCACCGGCAAGATGTTCGCCATGGACCATCATGAGGTGGCGGCCGACATCACCACCATGGCCAAGAGCCTCGCTGGCGGCTTCCCGCTGTCGGCGGTCACCGGCCGCGCCGAGATCATGGATGCGCCCAGCCCCGGCGGCCTTGGCGGCACCTATGGCGGCAGCCCGATCGGCGTTGCCGCGGCACATGCCGTGCTTGACGTCATCGAGGACGAAAAGCTCTGCGACCGCGCCAACACGCTGGGTGCGAGGCTGAAGCAGCGTCTGCAGTCGGTCCGTGACGACGTGCCCGAGATTGTCGACATCAGGGGTTTGGGCTTCATGAACGCGGTGGAGTTCAACGACGTCAAGAAGGGGCTGCCCTCGGCCGAGATCGCCAATGCGATCCGCCTGAAGGCGCTCGACAAGGGCCTGATCCTGCTGACCTGCGGCGTCTACGGCAACGTCATCCGCTTCCTGGCGCCGATCACCATCCAGGACGAGGTCATGAACGAAGCGCTCGACATTCTGGAAAGCTCGATCCGCGAAGTCTGCGCCGCCTGATCGGCGCCGCCCGTCTCTCCTGACGGTCTACGCCGAAGTCGGTGGCCGTGCCGTCAGGAGCTCGGATTCTGCAACCAGGCTGGGATGTTCATTCTGGCGTGCAGCACCCGCCAGACGTCGATATGGTCGGTCCGCTCAAGATAGAAAATCAGGTATGGATAGCGCTTGAGTTCCACGCTGCGCAGGCCGGGCAATCCAATTTCGTAGCCATATCTCGGAGAGCCGATGCCGGATGGCTGGCTATCAGTTCGTGGGCGTTCTGGAGATCGTCGACATAGCCCAACGCCATTTGCGAACCAACTTCGCGGGCAAAATAATCAACAGCCTCCTCGATATCGCGCAGAGCAAGGCTTCGAGGAATAATTGCCTTTGCGGCCACCTGATCTATTGGCCCTGCGCCTGCTTTCGCAATGCAGCAAAATAATCATCGTCAACGGGAGCGCCTGGCGCGGATGATGCGCCCTCGAGGAGCAAACTGCGGAGAAGCTGGCGATCCTGGTCACGGCGGATCAATTCACGCACATACTCGCTGCTCGTGCCGAAGCCGCGATCCGTCACTTGTTGATCGACAAAATGCTTCAGGCTGTCAGCCAGCGAGATGTTCATTGTGCTCATTGCGAGATTTTATTGCCCATGGCAAAATTGGCAACCCTAGGCCCTAACCTTGACTGACTCCATGTTCTGAAATGCGGCCAACGCCGCCTTTAGCCCCTCGGGACCCGTGGCTACCGTCTGCGGCGTCGGCGAGAAACCGGCGCCGAGCATCTTGCGGCCAAGCATGTGGTCGCCGGGGCGGTTGACGGATTCGATACCGAGCAGGCGGTCGCCGGCATAGTGGTAGATCGAGAATTTGTTGTCGGGAAGATCGCCGAGTACGACATGGCTGTCGCCGCCAGCGGTCAGGCCAACCATCTGCAGCTTCATGTCGCCAATGTCGGACCAGAACCATGGCACCGCCGAGTAGGCGTCGGTGTGACCGGTAATTGTCCTGGCGGCAAGCCGTGCCTGGTCGGTGGCGTTTTGCACCGATTCCAGCCGCACGTCGCCGCCCGTGAACCAGTGCCGGTACGAGGCGGCGTCGCCGATGGCTAGAATCTCCGGAGCCGAGCTGCGCATCTGGTGATCGACGCGGATGCCGTTGGCGACGGCAAGGCCCGCGGCTTGCGCCAGCTCGACATTCGGCACGGCGCCGATGCCGACCACGACCATACGCGCCGGCAGTCTTTCGCCTGACGAGGTGATCGCGGCCGTGACATGGCCGTTTTCGCCTTCGAGCCTTGAAATCGAGGTCCCGGTGAGAATGCGCACGCCTGTCGCTTCCAGCCTTTGCCGGACATGGCTCGCCACCACCGGCGCCACGGCGCGGCCGAGCAGCCGGTCGACGGCTTCGACAACCGTCACGGTGCGGCCGGCAGCCCGCAGCGTCGCTGCGATCTCCAGCCCGATGAAGCCGCCGCCGAGGATGACCACATCTTCGCTCCGCGCGCTCAGCTCCCGGATCAACCGCGCATCGGCCAGCGAGCGCAGCGACACCACGCCGGACAGATCCGCCCCGGGCAGCGGCAGGGCGCGTGGGCGCGATCCGGTCGCCAGGATCAGATGGTCGAAGGCAAGTGCGCCGCCGCCCGCAATGTCGAGACTGTGGCTGCCGGCATCGATACGCTCGATCCGGATCCCTGGCCGGTAGTCGATGGCGCTGCCGGTATAGAAGGCCTCGCCCCGAAGCGGTTGAGGCTTGGCTTCGGCATCCTTGATGAAGGTCTTCGACAGCGGCGGCTTGTGGTAGGGCAGTTCGTTCTCGTCGCCGACCAGGATCACCGGCCCATCGTAGCCATCCTCGCGCAGACTGGCGGCCGCCTGCACGCCCGCATGACCCGCACCGACAATGACCACGCCGTTCTTCATCGCATTCCGATCCCGTTCGATCCTAGGACGTCTCGCCAAGTGGCAATTGTCTGGCGCCGCCGCAAGAGGGGGGTTGCGGGTCGCACCCGGGATGGCGACTGTCAATCGTACAGTTCGTCCGCAAAGCCGGTGCAGCGGGCGTGTAAAGTTGACAATCGTAGTTTAGAATAATTCTAAACTATTGTTTCAATTGAGTTTTCCAGAAATTGTCCATTGACTTCCTTCGGACTCAAAGCTTTAAGGAAGCTCGCGCATTGGCGCATCCCTTTGATGTCTGGGCCTTGAACCCGTTCGATTGGAGGCATTTTGGTGTCTTTCTTCCCTGAGCCGCGCGATCGCGCGGCATGTCTTGCGCCCAATGGCATGAATGTGGCCTGGCGCGGGTCGGCGCGCGCGCCGCTTGGAAAATTCCCGAGAAACTGGAGACCGATAATGACAGCACGATATGGCGGCAGGCTGATGGCGATCGGCGCCACGGCGCTGCTGACGGGAGCGGTGTTCGTGCTGCCCGCCAAGGCGGAAACCGATGCGAAGGCGGTCATCAAGACCTATGCCGACATCGGACTTGCCAAATACGAGGATTCGCTGACCACGGCGCAGGCGCTCGACAAGGCGGTCGACGCGCTGCTTGCCAATCCGTCGGCGGAAACGCTCAATGCCGCCCGCGACGCCTGGAAGGCATCGCGCGTGCCCTACCAGCAGACCGAGGTCTATCGCTTCGGCAACAAGATCGTCGACGACTGGGAAGGCAAGGTGAATTCCTGGCCGCTGGACGAAGGCCTGATCGACTATGTCGCCAAGAGCTACGGCACCGAGTCCGACGCGAATTCGCTCTACACAGCCAATGTGATCGCCAACAAGGAAATCGAGATCAACGGCAAGAAGGTCGATGCCTCGAAGCTCTCACCGGAGTTCCTCTCCGGCACGCTGCAGGAGGCCGGCGGCGTCGAGGCCAATGTCTCCACCGGCTATCATGCCGTCGAATTCCTGCTCTGGGGCCAGGACCTGCACGGCACCGGCCCGGGCGCCGGCGAGCGCCCCTACACCGACTATGACCCAAAGAACTGCACCAGCGGCAATTGCGACCGCCGCGCCGAATATCTGAAGTCCGCCAGCACCCTTCTGGTCTCGGACCTGCAGGAGATGGTCGGCAACTGGAAGGAAGACGGTGCGGCGCGCAAGAACCTGCTCGACGGTGCGCCGAACACCTCCATCTCGGTCATCTTCACCGGCATGGGCTCGCTCTCCTACGGCGAACTGGCAGGCGAACGCATGAAGCTCGGCCTGTTGCTGCATGACCCGGAAGAGGAGCAGGACTGCTTCTCCGACAACACCTACAATTCCCACCTCTATGATGCCGTCGGCATCCGCGCCGCCTATCATGCCAGCTACACCAGGCTGGACGGCACCGTCGTTTCGGGTCCTTCGGCGTCCGATATGGTCAAGGCCGCCGATCCGGCGATCGACAAGGAACTGTCTGATAAACTCGATGTCACCGTCGCCAAGATGGAGGCGATCAAGGCGCGGGCCGAGGCCGGCGAGGCCTATGACCAGCAGATCGCCGAAGGCAATACCGCGGGCAATGCCACCGTTCAGGCGGCGATCGACGCGCTGATCGACCAGACCAAGTCGATCGAGCGCGCGGTCGGTTCGTTGAAGTTGAACGCCATCGCCTTCGAAGGCTCCGACAGCCTCGACGCACCCGACAAGGTGTTCAAGTAGACCCTACCATCCCCAGCCAAACGGCGCCGCACCGGCGCCGTCAGCTAGAGCGACGAAATGCTGATCTGCCATTGCAACATCATCACCGAGAAGGAGATCGAGCAGACGATCATCGGCCTGCTGGATCAGGATCCCTGGCAGCTCATCGTGCCGGCGAAGGTCTATCACGCCATGCACAAACGGGGCCGCTGTTGCGGCTGTTTCCCAAATGTGGTCGAAACGATCATTCGGGTCACCGAGAACTACCATGCCCGCTCGCAGGCGAGCGGCGTGGACATCGTTTCACATCTGGATCGCGTCAGAGGCCTGCGCGTCCAATACGGGAGCAGAACCCATGAAAGGCGAACCACAGGTCATCGAGCGGCTTAACGAGGCTCTTTTTTTGGAGCTCGGCGCCGTCAACCAGTATTGGGTGCATTTCCGCCTGCTCGAGGATTGGGGATATGCCAAGCTGGCCAAGAAGGAGCGGGCGGAATCGATCGAGGAGATGCACCACGCCGACAAGCTGGTCGCCCGCATCATCTTCCTCGAAGGCCATCCCAACCTGCAGTCCGTGGCGCCGCTGCGCATCGGCCAGAACGTCAAGGAAGTGCTCGAATCCGATCTTGCCGGTGAATATGACGCGCGCACTGCCTACAAGCGCTCGCGCGAAATCTGCGATGAGGCGGGCGACTACGTATCGATGAAACTGTTCGAGGAACTGCTGGCCGACGAGGAAGGCCACATCGACTTCCTCGAGACGCAGCTCGACCTGCTGGCCTCGATCGGCGAGGAAAAGTACGGCCAGCTCAACGCCGCATCGGCGGACGAGGCGGATTAAGGATATGCGGGAATGCGGCGCCTCTTAGACTTCCTGCGCCGCTTGCGGCGGGCCAAAGCCCCGCTGCCCCTCCGGAAAGCGCCAGCCATATCGGCTGGTCGGCGCGGCATCATTCTCATGCTGGCGTTGACATCCTCCGCGATCGCCGGCGACCTTCAACCCGCCGGCCTCGCCACCACGCGCACCGATCTCAATGCCAAGGATCAGGCGCGCGTCACCGCCGTCACCAGGCCGACCACGGATTTCTCCCAACCCGAGGCTTTCGAACTGATGCAAGGTGGCGCGGGCACCTCGCGGAAGGACGTCAGCCGCGATTCCTTCTCGCAATCCTCGGCCAACATCAGCTTCGAGGAAGAAGGCACCTTCAAGCTCGGCAACGCCCTGTTCCGCAAGAACTGGGTGTCGTCGCCATCCTCGACGCAGGCGTCGGATGGGCTTGGCCCCCTGTTCAACGAACGCGCCTGCCAGAACTGCCATCTGAAGGATGGCCGCGGCCGGCCGCCGCAAGGCGATGCCGGCACCACCTCGATGTTCCTGCGGCTGGCGCGCGACGCAAGCAGCGCGGAAGAGAAGGCGGCGTTCGCCGACCACAGGCTGCTCAATCTCCCGGACCCGGTCTATGGTACGCAGTTGCAGGAACTGGCCGTCCCTGGCCTCAGGGGTGAGGGCAGGATGCGTGTCGACTATCAGGAACGTAAGGTGGAGCTGACGGATGGCGCCGTGGTTTCCCTGCGCAAGCCCAGTTATTCCGTTACCGATCTTGCCTACGGGCCGCTCGATCCACGCACCACCCTGTCGCCACGCCTGACTCCGCCCGTGATCGGGCTTGGCCTGATCGAGCAGATCGCGCCCGGCGACATTCTGGCCCTTGCCGACCCGGACGATAGGGATGGCGATGGGATCTCCGGCAAGCCGAACATCGTGCGCGATGGCCTGAGCGGCGAGCTGACGCTTGGCCGTTTCGGCTGGAAGGCGCAGACGGCGTCGATCCGCCAGCAGGCGGCGGATGCCTTTGCCGGCGATATCGGCATCTCGACGCCGCAAGAGCCGAAACACTGGGGTGATTGCACCGCCGCGCAGGAAAAATGCCTCGCCATGCCCAACGGCGTGCAGGCGCGCCTCGGCCCTGCCGCGGCGCCGGCGCCGGTGATGGATCTCGTCACCTTTTATTCGCGGAACCTGGCAGTGCCGGCGCGGCGCGACCTCGCCTCGCCTGATGTGCTCGCTGGCAAGAAGGTCTTTTACGAAATCGGCTGCGTTGCCTGTCACACGCCGAAATTCGTCACCCGTCGCGATGCGCCCGACAAGGCGCAGGCGTTCCAGTTGATCTGGCCTTATTCCGATTTCCTGCTGCACGACATGGGGCCGGATCTTGCCGATGGCCAGGCCGTGGGCGAGGCGACTGGCAATGAGTGGCGCACCCCGCCGCTATGGGGCATCGGCCTCACCGAGACGGTCAACGGCAATTCCTTCTATCTGCACGATGGCCGTGCGCGCTCTTTGGTCGAGGCTATCCTGTGGCATGGTGGCGAGGCGCGGAAGGCGCGCGATCGCTTTGCCGCCACCAGCGCCACCGAGCGCGATGCATTGGTCAAATTCCTGGAGTCACTTTGATGCCGAAGCGTTTCGCGCTGGTTCTCCTTCTTCCGCTGGTTCTGCTGAGCGCTCTCCCCGCATCGGCCGCGGTGAAAGCCTCTGACGTCATCCAGCGCGCGATCGACGGCTTTGTCCGCCCGGCATATGACGGCCTGCACCAGCATGCGGAGGCCCTCGCCAAAGCGATGCACAAGCTCTGCGAGGCGCCCTCGCAAGCCGACCTCGAATCCGCGCGGGCTGCGTTCTCGGCTACCGTCCATGCCTGGTCATCGGCCGAGATCATCGGTTTCGGGCCGATCAAGGAGAACAACAGGCTGGAGCGCATGCTATTCTGGCCGGACCGCAAGAGCATCGGCCTGAAACAGGTGCAGGCGGCGCTGTCGGACAAGGATCCCGCCGCCGCCGACCCTGTCCAGCTCGCCGGCAAGAGCGTTGCCATGCAGGGGCTCGGCGCGCTGGAATTCGTGCTTTACGGCGAGGGCGCCGATGCCTTGACGGGCAAGGCTGAACCCTATCGCTGCGCTTATGGCGCGGCTGTTGCCCGCAACATCGAAACCATAGCAGCGGATGTCAGTGCGGCCTGGAACAAACCGGACGGCTTCGCGGCGCTCTGGGCCAATCCGGGGCCGCAAAACGCGCTCTATCGTGATGGCAACGAGGCGGTCACCGAACTGGTCGGGGTCTTCATCAACGAGCTGGAAATGGTCCGCGATGTGCGCCTGAAGGGTTTTCTGGGTGCCAAGCCCGAGGCCGACAAGCCAAAACAAGCTATCTACTGGCGTTCGCAAAACACCGCCAATGCGCTGGCCGGAAATCTGGCCGGCGTCGATGCGCTGTTCCAGGTGTCGAAGCTTGGCGACGCGCTGCCGCCGGATGCGCGCTGGATGGCGGAATCGATCCACATCCAGCTGCTCAACGGCGTCGCGATCGCCAAGGCCGTCCAGAGCCCGATCGACAAGGCGCTCGCCGATCCGGCGCTGCGCGAAAAACTCGAGCATTTCGTCCTGATCACCTCCAGCCTGTCGACCCTGATCGGCACCAGGTTGACCGCCGAATTCGGCCTGACCGCCGGCTTCTCGTCGCTGGATGGGGACTGAGCATGAAGAGATTGCTCATCGACCGCCGCGATTTCCTTAAAGTGGCAGGTGCAAGCTTTGCCGCCGCCCTGACGCCCTCAGCCTGGGCGAACACGCTTGCGGCGGATGCCGTCTTTGCCACCGCCTTCGTCAAGCGCGACGGCAGTTTTGGCGCTGCCGTCCTGTCCGAAGCCGGCAAGGTGCTGCATGCGATCGACCTGCCCGATCGCGGCCATGACGTCACCTTCGATCCCGTATTGAAGCGTACGGTGGTCTTTGCCCGCCAGCCCGGCACTTTCGCCGTCGTTTTCGATCACACGGGACGCGATGCTCCGCTGACCATCGCCAGCATCACCGGCCGGCACTTCTTCGGTCACGGCGTGTTCTCGCCCGACGGCGCATTGCTCTACGCCACCGAGAACGATTTCGACAACGCGGCCGGCGTGGTCGGCGTCTATGACGCGCGGGCGAAATTCAATCGCATCGGCGAATTCCCGACCTACGGCATGGGCCCGCACGAACTTCTGCTGCTGGGCGACGGCAGGACGATCGCGGTCGCCAATGGCGGCATCGAGACCCATCCCGACTATGGCCACGCCGAGTTCAACATTGCCACTATGAAACCCTCCTATGTGCTGGTCGACCGCGTCACCGGCGACCTGATCGAAAAGCATGAATTGCCGGCCGCACTGCACCAATTGTCGATCCGCCACATGGATATCGACCAGACCGGCGCCGTCTGGTTCGGTTGCCAGTACCGGGGCCCCGGCACCGATCGTCCGCTGCTGGTCGGCCGCGCCGCGCGTGGCAAGGAGTTGGCTTTGCTCGACATGCCGCAGGACGTGCTGTCCGGTTTCCGCAACTATATCGGCTCGGTCGCCGCCAATCCTGTTGCCGGTACCGTCGCCATCTCCTCGCCGGAAGGCAATTCACTGGTCGTGATCGACGCGGGCAGCGGCGGGGTCGTCTCCTCCAGCGCGCTGGTCGAAGTCTGCGGCGTGGCGCCCGACGGGGCCGGTTTCATGGCGACAACGGGCGCTGGCGAGATCATCGAGGGCAGTGGTGCCACGCGGTCGGAACCGGACTATGTCTGGGACAACCACATGCTGCGCATAGGCCTGGCGGCATAAGGTCCTCTGCCAGGCCAAACCGAAGTCGCTTAACAAATTGTGCACTATACCCTTGCGGTTGCGCGCTATGGCGGGCACAGGGAATTGTTTCTCGAACCGGTCGTTTCATGAAAGTTCTCGCCATCGACTGTGCCGCCAGCCTCTGCGCCGCCTGCGTCTACGACGCGGCGGTCGGGCGGGAGCTCGGCCGTTCGGTGCTTGACCTGGGCAAAGGCCATGCCGAGCACCTGATGGCCGTCATCGCCGAAGCGTTGAAGGCCGGCGCAACCGACTACGCCGGCCTTGGCGCCGTTGCCGTCTCCGTCGGCCCCGGTTCCTTCACCGGCCTGCGCGTCGGTGTGTCGACCGCGCGCGGCCTGGCGCTGGCGCTCAAGGTTCCGGCAATCGGGGTGACGACCCTCGAGGCGCTGGCCGCCGAGGCAGCCACCGCATTTCCAGGCCGTGCCGTGCTGGCGGCGCTCGATGCCGGACGCGAGGAAATCCATGCCGCGCTCTACGATGAAATGTCAGCCTTGACTTACGGTCCGGCGGTGGTCACGCTTGCGGACGCGGTGACCATGGCGTCGGAATGTTCCGCGGTGCTCGCTGGCACGGCGGCGACGCCGATCGCCGAAGCGGCCGGCCGCACCTTCGATGTCGGGCCTCGGACGGCCACCGCCGACATTCTCACCTACGCCCGGCTGGCTGCCGCAAAGGGGCAGGGCGAAAGGCCGAAACCGCTTTATCTGCGTGGTGCCGATGCCAAGCCGCAGGCCGGATTTATACTTTCGAGGCAAAGACCATGATCCCGAACCGAAGGACCGCGTTAGCGGAAAGTGGAAGCCGGTTTTCGCGGACAAACGGTCCCGTTTGTCCACAGATCATGGTCAGACGAGAAAACGAGAATTGATGCGCATACCTTTTCTCCAATCGCGCCGCCGGGAGTACGCGCTCGAGCCGCTCAGGATTACCGACAGCCCAGCTGTCTCGGTGCTGCACCGCGAGGACTTTGTCCGCCCATGGACCGACGGTGAGTTCGCCGCCCTGCTCGAACAGGATACCGTGTTCGGTTATGCCGCGCGCGAAACCGGGCAGGGCGCCAAACCGCCCGTCGGCTTCGTCCTCGCTCGATTGGCCGCGGGCGAGGGTGAAATCCTGACCATCGCGGTGGCGCGGTCGCATCGCCGCCAGGGCCTGGGCTGGCAGTTGATGGACGCGGTGCTGCGCGAGCTGCATTCGCAGCGCGCCGAAGCCCTGTTCCTGGAGGTAGATGAGACCAATGCCGCCGCGATCGCCCTCTATCGTCGGCTGGGTTTTCGGGAAGTCGGCAAGCGACCGGATTACTACAAGTCGCCGGATCGGGGGCCGACGGGCGCGCTTGTCATGCGCCGCGATCTTCGCTAGCGAGGGATCGGGTAGGGCCAGGACATATGATCGGAAAAATCAGGATTTTCCTGGCGCTGGGCCTTGTCGTCGCCGGGTCGCTGGTTCTCGTGCCGCTGCAGATACTGTCGATGAAAACCGGCTGGTGGCCGGAAACCGTCATCCTCAAGACCTGGCACAGGCTGATCATCCGGGCGCTCGGCATGCGTATCCATGTCAGGGGTACGCTGTCGGCCAAGCGTCCCTTGCTGGTGGCCTCCAACCACATCTCCTGGACCGACATCATGGTGCTGGGCTCCTTTGCCGATGTGAAGTTCATCGCCAGGGCCGACATGGAAGGCTGGCCGCTGATCGGCATGCTGTCGAAGCTGCAGCGCACCGTCTTCATCGAGCGCGAGCGCAAGCGCTCCTCGGGCGACCAGGTCAGCGAGATCGCCAATCGTATGGCCAAGGGCGATGCCATGGTGCTGTTCGCGGAGGGGTCGACCGGTGATGGCAATGTTGTGCTGCCCTTCAAGAGCACGCTGTTCGGCGCCGCCTCGATGGCGATCTCGGAAGGTGCCGCGCAGGAAGTGTTCATCCAGCCGGTGGCGATCGCCTACACGCGCCTGCACGGCGTGCCGCTTGGCCGCCGCCACCGCCCGATCGCCGCCTGGATCGGCGACGAGGACCTGATGCCGCATCTCAAGGTGCTGATGGCCGAGGGCGCGCTCGACGTCGAGGTGCATTTCGGCGAACCGATCGCCTTTGCCAAGGGTTCCAACCGCAAGGAAACGGCCAAGCTGATGGAGGGCCGGGTGCGCGAGATGATGCAGGCGGCCCTCGCCGATCCGCACCTGAGCCGTTAGCCGCCGGCATGCGCCAGCCGGCGCATGCGGAGAATCGTCTGTTTTTTGTCACGGAAAGGCGTTAGAAGCCGCCGGATGGACTTGAACACGATTGAAAGCGACGACATCGGCACCGTGGCCGGACAGCCGGCTGTGCATGCCACGGCAGTGAGGAAGGTCTTCATCAAGACCTATGGCTGCCAGATGAACGTCTATGATTCACAGCGCATGACCGACGCGCTGGCCGCCGACGGCTATACCGCGACCGATGCCATCGGCGAGGCCGATCTGGTGCTGCTCAACACCTGCCACATCAGGGAAAAAGCGGCCGAAAAGGTCTATTCCGAACTTGGCCGCATCCGTGACATGAAAGCCGAGCGCGCCAGCGCCGGCCGCGAGATGCTGATCGGCGTCGCTGGTTGCGTGGCGCAGGCCGAGGGCGCCGAGATCGTCCGCCGGTCGCCGGCCGTCGACCTGGTCATCGGTCCGCAGACCTATCACCGTCTGCCCGACGTATTGGCCCGGGTTCGCGGCGGCGAGAAGATCGTCGAGACCGACTACGCCATCGAGGACAAGTTCGAGCATCTGCCGCAGCCCAAGCGCGCCGAGGTGATCAAGCGCGGCGTCACCGCCTTCCTCACCGTCCAGGAAGGCTGCGACAAGTTCTGCACCTTCTGCGTCGTGCCCTATACCAGAGGCTCGGAAGTGTCGCGGCCGGTGGCGCAGATCGTCGCGGAGGCCGAGCGCCTGGCGGAGGCCGGTGTGCGCGAGGTGACGCTGCTCGGCCAGAACGTCAACGCCTGGCATGGCCAGGGCGAGAACGGTCAGGAATGGGGTCTCGGCCGCCTGCTGTTCAGGTTGTCCGAAATCCCCGGACTGGCGCGGCTGCGCTACACGACCAGCCATCCGCGCGACATGGACGACGAATTGATCGCGGCCCATCGCGACCTGCCGTCGCTGATGCCCTATCTGCATCTACCGGTGCAATCAGGCTCGGATCGCATTCTGAAGGCGATGAACCGCAGGCATACGGCGCAAGACTATCTGGCGCTGCTCGACCGCATCCGGGGCGCCCGGCCCGATATCGCACTGTCGGGCGACTTCATCGTCGGGTTCCCCGGCGAGACGGAAACTGATTTCGAAGCGACCATGGAACTGGTGCGCCGGGTGAACTACGCCTCGGCCTTCTCGTTCAAATATTCGCCGCGTCCCGGCACGCCGGGCGCCGACATGCCCGACCACGTGCCGGAAGCGGTCAAGGACGAGCGCTTGCAGCGCCTGCAGGCGCTGCTGTTGAAACAACAGCAGGATTTCGGCTTGAGTTTGGTCGGCAGCACCATAGATACGTTGATCGAGAAGCCCGGCCGTCAGGCCGGCCAGAAGGTTGGTCGCTCGCCTTGGCTGCAGCCGGTTATTGTTGATGAAAAGGCCGGCGAAATCGGTGACATTATCAAGGTGCGAATCACGAAGACGGGCTACAACAGCCTGTTCGCCGAATTGGCCTGATGGTCTCGGCAGATGAGGAGAGACGGTTGAGCGCAGCGGAGCTGAAGAATCTGCCCCCGGTACCGGCATCCGGGGCTTCTGACATGGCGCACATCGTTCTGACTTTCGACAACAACAAGCTTGCCAGCGCCCTTTACGGCCAGTTCGATGAGAACCTGGCCCGGCTCGAGCAGAAGCTCGGCGTCGACATCCGCTCGCGCGGCAACCAGCTGACCATAAAGGGGTCCGCTTCCGCCGCCGAACAGGCACGCCGTGCCTTGGACAATCTCTACGGCATCCTGCAGAAGGGCGTCGACATCGGCCAGTCCGATGTCGACGGCGCCGTGCGCATGGCGGTTGCTGCCGACGATCAGCTGACGCTGCCGACGCTGGAGCGCAAGGGCAAGGTTTCCGCCGCCCAGATCGCCACCCGCAAGAAGACCATCTATGCCCGTTCGCTGAACCAGGACGCCTATATGCGGGCGCTGGAGCGTTCGGAGCTGGTGTTCGGCATCGGTCCGGCCGGCACCGGCAAGACCTATCTGGCGGTGGCGCATGCGGCGATGCTGCTCGAGCGCGGCATGGTCGAGCGCATCATTCTGTCGCGGCCGGCCGTCGAAGCCGGCGAACGGCTGGGCTTTCTGCCGGGCGACATGAAGGAAAAGGTCGATCCGTATCTGCGCCCGCTCTATGACGCGCTCTACGACATGATGCCAGCCGACAAGGTCGAGCGTGCGATTGCCGCCGAAGTGATCGAAATCGCGCCGCTTGCCTTCATGCGCGGCCGCACGCTGGCGCACGCCGCCGTCATTCTCGACGAGGCACAGAACACCACGCCGATGCAGATGAAGATGTTTCTCACCCGTCTCGGCGAGAACTCGCGCATGATCGTCACCGGCGATCCCTCCCAGATCGATCTTCCTCCGAGCACCAAGTCAGGCCTGGTCGAAGCCTTGCGTGTCCTCGACGGTGTGGCTGGCGCGGTAACCGTGCGCTTCAACGATGTCGACGTCGTTCGCCATCCGCTGGTGGCGGAAATCGTCAGGGCCTATGACCGGGACACCAAGCTGGCTCGTGGCCTCGGTGCCGAGAATTGATGTGACGATGCGGCCTCATGCCTGAGGACAACATATCCGGCGGCGGGAGCCTTCCGGTTCCCGTCGAGATCGATATATCGGTTGAAGCGGGCGACTGGCCCGATGAAGCAAGCCTGGCGCGGCTGGTCGATCGCGCGGTTGACGCCGCCTTTGCCGAGACCGGCGCGACGGGTCGTTCCGAACTCAGCGTTGTTTTTTCCGACGATGCCCATATCCGTAGCTTGAATGCGGACTGGCGCGGCAAGGACAAGCCCACCAACGTCTTGTCTTTCCCGGCTTTTCCGCATGCGAAAGGTGGTCCGCTGCCGCCGATGCTCGGCGACATCGTGCTTGCCGCCGAGACCGTGGCGCGCGAGGCGGCACTGGAAGACAAGCCGCTGGAGAACCATATCTGCCATCTCGTCATCCATGGCCTGCTGCATCTGATGGGCCATGATCACGAGACCGACGCCGAGGCCGAGGAGATGGAAGCCATCGAGCGCGCCGCGCTTGCAAGGCTTGCCATTCCCGATCCCTACGCGTAACTAAAAAAGATCAATTGACCGGACGACGATGAACGACAAACCAGAGACTGCCGCCCGCCCCGATGCCGGCAGTGCGATCAAGGCTTCCGATACGTCGGAAGAGGGATCAAGTCCGAGTACCGTTACCCCTGGTGTTGCCAACACCGGCAGCGCCGCCGTCGAGCAGTTGCCTGCCGGTCCCTCCCTGTTCAACCGCGTGCTGGGCCTGTTCCGGCAACGCAACGGCACCAGCCTGCGCGAGGAGATCGCCGGCGCGCTCGCCGAGACGACGAGCGATGTCGAATCCTTCTCGCCTGGCGAGCGCGCCATGCTCAACAACATCCTGCGGCTGCGCGAAGTGCGCGTCGAGGACGTCATGGTGCCGCGCGCCGATATCGAGGCGGTCGAGATCGCCACGACGCTCGGCGATCTCCTTGGCATGTTCGAACAATCCGGCCATTCCCGCATGCCGGTCTATTCCGAGACGCTCGACGACCCGCGCGGCATGGTCCATATCCGCGACGTGCTGGCCCATATCACCAAGATCGCGCGCGTCAGGAAGGGCCGTGCAACCCGCAAAACGCCCGTCGCCACGGTTCTCGATCTTGCCAAGGTCGACCTGGCGCGCACCATCGGGGAGCTCAACCTGATCCGCCAGGTCCTGTTCGTGCCGCCGTCGATGCTCGCTTCCGACCTGATGGGCCGCATGCAGACGACACGCACGCAAATGGCCCTGGTCATCGATGAATATGGCGGCACGGACGGCCTCGTCTCGCTCGAGGACATTGTCGAAATGGTGGTCGGCGACATCGAGGATGAGCACGATGACGACGAGCCGATGATCACCCAGACCGGCGACGGCGTGTTCATCGTCGACGGCAAGGCCGAGATCGACGAGGTCGCCAAGATGATCGGCGAGGATTTCACCGCGGGCGAACATGGCGAATATGTCGACACCATTGGCGGCATGATCTTCAACACGCTCGGCCGCGTGCCGGCACGCGGCGAGGTGGTACAGGCCATTCCAGGCTTCGAGTTCCATGTGCTCGATGCCGATCCGCGCCGCGTCAAGCGCGTGCGCATCGTGCAGAGCCAGAAGGGCGAGCGCCGCCGGCGCGCCACGGCGCGCACCGAACAGGCTTGAGAAGCTGCCGCGCCATGACGGTCGAGGATCCGTTCAAGCATCCGGTCCTCGGTTCTGGCCTGTTCTTCCGCGACCCGCGTGCGGCGATGGATTGGCTCGAAGCGGCCTTCGGCTTCGAGCCCAGCATGGTGGTCAGCGATACCGGCGGAAAACTGGTCCATGCCGAGATGCGGTTCGGGGATGGCTACATCATCGTCGATTCCGAATGGGCCGATCATGTCGCGAGCCCCGCATCGGTCCGCGGCAAGAACACGCAGTCGGTCTATGTCAGGCTGAAAGACGGTCTGGATGCGCATTGCGAGCAGGCCCGCGCGGCCGGTGCTGCCATAATCCAGGAGCCGGCGGACCAGTTCTACGGCGAACGCCAGTATCGGGCGCGCGATCCCGAAGGCCATGTCTGGACGTTCACGCAGCCAATCCGTTCTGTTTCCCGTGAAGAGGCCGAACGGTTGGGTGGCTTGCACATCGAAGGCTGGCACCGGTAGAACCGCAGCCGGGTCGTCGCGCCGGCGTTTGGAGTGCAGGCCACAGCCTGATAAATCTTGCGTCCTGATTCGCGCGACTCGGAAGTATTCATGGTGCGCCTTGCCGGCCGGATAATTCTGCTCTGGGGCTGGCGCCGTGCGCTGGTGGCCTTTCTCGCCGGGGCGCTGGCGGTGCTGGGCCAGGCGCCTTACGATTTCTTCGCCGCCTGTTTCATTTCGTTTCCGGTTCTGGTCTGGCTGCTCGACGGCGCGACCGGCGAAGCTTCGGGCAGCCTGTTGCGGCGCCTGCGACCGGCTTTCGCCATCGGCTGGTGGTTCGGCTTCGGCTATTTCCTCGCCGGCCTCTGGTGGATCGGCTCGGCGCTGCTGGTCGAGGCCGACGACTTTGCCTGGGCGCTTCCCTTCGCTGTGGTCGGCATTCCTTTCGCGCTCGCATTTTTCTATGGCTTCGCAACGATGGTTGCCCGGCTCCTGTGGAGCAGCGATATCGGCCGCATCGCTGCCCTTGCCTTCGGTTTTGCGCTGGCGGAGTGGCTGCGCGGCTTCCTGTTCACCGGTTTTCCGTGGAATGCCATCGGCTACGCGGCGATGCCTGTACCCCTTTTGATGCAGAGCGTCTCGGTGACCGGCATGATCGGCATGAACGCGCTCGCGGTCTTCGTTTTCGCACTGCCGGCGCTGCTGGCGGCGCGCCGGCATCTTCGGCTGGGCGCCGCACTGTTGGTCGCGCTCGCCGCCGCCCATGCCGGCTTTGGCTATGTCAGGCTCACCGCCCCCGAAAAGCCGGCGACGCGCAGTCTCGATGTCCGCATCGTCCAGCCGGCCGTCGACCTGTCGGAAAAATGGGATGCCTCGGTGCGCGACCGTATCTTCGCCACCTTGCTGGGCCTGTCCGCCAAGGCGCCGGACCCAGGTCACGAAAAACCGCAACTGATTCTCTGGCCGGAAACCTCGGTGCCGTTCCTTTTCACCGAGCGCCCCGATGCCTTGACGGCCTTGGGCGACATGCTGGGCGACGGCCAGATGTTGATCGCCGGCGTCGTGCGTGAGGAGGGCGGCTCGGCGGCAAGCGCCGACAGCCGCTACTACAACTCCGTGGTGGCGATCAACGACAAGGGCGAGATCGCCGATGCCGTGGACAAGGTCCATCTGGTGCCGTTCGGCGAGTACCTGCCTTTTGCCGACCTGCTCGGCCGTTTCGGCATCGAACAGCTCGTCGCGGGGCCCATGACGTTCACGGCCGGCAACGAGCGTCATCCCATCACGCTGCCGGGCGGCATTCGTGCCCTGCCATTTATCTGTTATGAGGTGATCTTTCCCGATCTAGTGGCAGTTGACGCTACGTCAGCGCAGCTTATTGTAAACGTTACCAATGATGCGTGGTTCGGCGACACGCCGGGACCGTATCAGCATTTCAGGCAGGCCCAGATTCGCGCGGTGGAAAACGGATTGCCCTTGTTGCGTGCCGCAAACAACGGCATTTCAGCCGTTGTCGACCCACGTGGCCGCGTTGTCGATGCGCTGGCGATAGACGCGCGCGGGGCCATCGATGTGAAGGTGCCTGTTTCCGAACAGACGGTCATTTCGCCCAGCCAGCGGCGCATTAACGGAATGCTGATCATGTTGCTGTTTGCGCTTGTAGGGGTGCTGTCGAACGTAAGGCGAAGGCTACGGGTGAATTGACAGTTGGCACATTAGAAACCCATACTGTACCGCCTGAAAATTTCTCGAAGCCGGTGGATCGTTCTGTTGGGGCAGTCGCCTCCGGCTTTGTTTGGGCAGGAAAAAATCAAAAGCCGAAAAAATTCGGCGAGGAAAAAATGACAGAAGAAAACAAGAAGAAGCCCAATCCCATCGATATTCACGTTGGAAGCCGGGTCCGGCTTCGCCGCAATATGCTCGGAATGAGCCAGGAAAAGCTGGGCGAGAATCTCGGCATCACTTTTCAACAAATCCAGAAATATGAAAAGGGCACCAATCGCGTCGGTGCCAGCCGTCTGCAGGCGATAGCCTCCATACTCGGCGTGCCGGTCGCCTTCTTTTTCGAGGATGCGCCGGGCCAGGAACTGACGGCCAACCGTGGCTTTGCCGAGGATAGCTCGATGGCTTTCGCCGTCGAATTCTGCGGCAGTCCCGAAGGACTTCAGCTCAACCGGGCTTTTGTCAAGATCGCCGATGTCAAGGTGCGCCGCAGGATCATAGACCTGGTGAAATCGCTCGCCGAGGACGATCTCGACTGATCCGCAATGCGCCTTGCACCGGCGGCGTGCGCCGCCGGTGGCACAAGATATCGCCTCCGACATTCGGGCCAGACCCGCGGCAACGCTTGACGAGCAGCGCTTTGCCCCGCTAACACGTGGCGCGCCAAAATCGGCAGCCTGCCGATCGTTTTTCGAGAGGGGACACCCGTGACGCGGCAGAACTACTTCTTTACCTCGGAATCCGTTGCCGAGGGCCATCCCGACAAAGTCTGTGACCGGATCTCCGACGAAATTGTCGATCTGGTCTATCGTGAAGCCAAGAAGACCGGCATGGACCCGTGGAAAGTCCGTGTCGCTTGCGAGACCCTGGCGACCACCAACCGCGTCGTCATCGCCGGCGAGGTGCGCGTCCCCGAGACGCTCTTGAAGAAGGACAAGGCCGGCAACATCCTCAAGGACGCCGCGGGCCACCCTGTCGTCAACCCGGCGAAGTTCAAATCCGTCGCCCGCAAGGCGATCCGCGAGATCGGCTACGAGCAGGCCGGCTTCCACTGGAAGACGGCCAAGATCGAGGTCCTGCTGCATGGCCAGTCGCCCGACATCGGCCAGGGCGTCGACAACGCCGCCGACCGTCAGGGCGAGGAAGGTGCCGGCGACCAAGGCATCATGTTCGGCTATGCCTGCCGCGAGACGCCGGACCTGATGCCGGCGCCGATCTACTACAGCCACAAGATCCTCGAACTCCTGGCCGCTGCCCGTCACGAAAACAACGGCGAGGCCGGCAAGCTCGGCCCCGATGCCAAGAGCCAGGTCACCGTCCGCTATGTCGACGGCAAGGCCGCCGAGGCGACGCAGATCGTGCTGTCGACCCAGCATCTCGATTCGACCTGGGATTCCAAGAAGGTCCGCAAGGTTGTCGAACCCTATATCCGTGAAGCACTCGGCGACCTCAAGATCGCCGACGACTGCATGTGGTATATCAACCCGACCGGCAAGTTTGTCATCGGCGGCCCGGACGGCGATGCCGGCCTGACCGGCCGCAAGATCATCGTCGACACCTATGGCGGCGCGGCCCCTCATGGTGGCGGCGCCTTCTCCGGCAAGGACACCACCAAGGTCGATCGGTCGGCTGCCTATGCGGCGCGCTATCTGGCCAAGAACGTCGTGGCGGCAAAACTTGCCGACCGCTGCACCATCCAGCTTTCCTACGCCATCGGCGTCGCCCAGCCACTGTCGGTCTATGTCGACCTGCATGGCACCGGCAAGGTCGACGAGGCCAGACTCGAGGATGCGTTGCGCAGCGTGATGGACCTGTCGCCGTCCGGCATTCGCCGTCATCTCGATCTCAACAAGCCGATTTACGCCAAGACGTCGTCTTACGGCCATTTCGGCCGCAAGGCCGGCCGTGACGGGTCTTTCTCCTGGGAAAAGACAGATCTCGCCAAGGCGCTCAAGGATGCTGTCGCGGCCTGATCGCCACGACGGACCCACGCGACCAGATGAGCCAGCAAGACAGGCCAAGCCGCACGACCGAAGCCTTCTTCGGCCGTCGGCGCGGCAAACCCGTTCGCCCGCAGCAGGCGGCGGCGCTGGAAAGCGGCCTCGGCGCCTACCGGCTCGATCTGACGGCTGAAGTCCCATCGGATCTGCGAACCTTGTTCAAAACCGACGTTTCGGCGGTTCGGCTCGAGATCGGCTTTGGCGGCGGCGAACATCTCCTGCATCGCGCGACCGAGGCGCCGACGATCGGCTTCATCGGCGTAGAACCTTTCGTCAACGGCATGGCCAAGATGATGATGGCCGTGCGGGCAGCGCCGCTGGCCAATCTCAGGGTCTACGACGACGACGCCACCCAGCTGCTTGACTGGCTGCCACCGGCCTCGCTCGACGGTATCGACCTTCTCTATCCCGACCCCTGGCCGAAGAAGAAGCACTGGAAGCGGCGTTTCGTCAGCCCGGTCAATCTCGACCGTTTCGCGCGCGTCCTGAAGCCGGGCTCAAAATTTCGTTTCGCGTCCGACATCGACACTTATGTGAACTGGACCTTGCTGCATTGCCGCGCGCATGGCGCCTTCGCATGGCAGGCCGCGGAAGCGGCGGACTGGCATCGCTCCTATGAGGGCTGGCCGGGTACGCGCTATGAGGCGAAGGCCATCCGCGAGGGCCGCCGACCGGCCTATCTGACCTTCATCAGGACGTAAGCGAGCCCAACCGGCAATGGCTCCAGCAAGCTGTCGGGAGTCGGGATCGAACGCTTATCGCAGTCAGAAACGACCGATCCTGTTGAATACGGCTGGGTCCATGCCGAGATTGCGCAGGTCGTCGGCTCTCGGCTTGCGCCCGGCTTCCACGGCGCGCGATGCGGCAACGGCGCTGCCGAATGTGGTGAAGAGATCGCCCAAGGTGGAAAATATCCGGCGCTTGCTCATGGCCTTGTCCTTTCGCGCGCCAGCGCGCGCCAATTCAATTCGTTTGATGGCTAACAAATAAGAGCGCCCCGCAGGCTCTCACAGGGGGATTGCCGCATGGCGGCCATGCGCCTGCAACAACCCTGGAGCCACAGGCTTTTGGCCGGTTGGGACTTGAAACATCAGCCCGGATCGTTTATATCAACCTCAAATTCTTGGTCGGTATGACGAAGAGTGGGTCCACCCGGTCCCGCTCTTTTTTATTACCTGCCGATAGGTTCGAAACGAACGACAGGCAATTGATGACTGCAACGGCAAGCGAAGGTGACGACCGCATCATCCGCGAAAGCGGCATCGATGCGCGCATTGCGCTGATCGTCCAGCCGGTGCTGCGCGGCATCGGTTTTCGCCTCGTGCGCGTGCATCTGTCCGGCCAGAACGGGCTGACGCTGCAGATCATGGCCGAGCGCGAGGACGGCACCATGACCGTCGAGGATTGCGAAGAGGTCAGCCGCGCGGTATCGCCGGCGCTCGACGTCGATGATCCGATCGAAAAGGCGTATCATCTCGAAGTTTCCTCGCCCGGAATCGATCGGCCCTTGGTACGCAAATCGGATTTCGTGACCTGGACCGGTCATCTGGTGAAGATGGAGACGTCGGTCGTCGTCGCTGACCGCAAGCGCTTCAAGGGCAAGATCGCCGAGGCCGGTGAGAACGACGTGCTGATCGAGCGCGACAAGGCGGCCTATGGTGAGGAGCCGATGGTGCGCGTGCCCTACGATGCCATTGCCGATGTCCGGCTGATCCTGACCGACGACCTCATTCGCGAAGCGTTGTCGAAGGACAACCGGGAGCGTAAGGAAGCCAAGAAACGCCGCGGTGAACCGGACGACGATGTGTCCGACGGTGCGGAGCCGGACGCCACGGAAGAACACGAACAGGAAATTTGATTGAGCTGCCGGGCGCAAAGGTCCGGCGAACAAGCTCGGGAGAAAGAACATGGTTGTAAGCGCCAACAGACTTGAACTGCTGCAGATTGCCGATGCGGTCGCGCGTGAAAAGTCGATCGACAAGTCGATCGTCATCGCCGCCATGGCCGATGCGATCCAGAAGGCGGCGCGTTCGCGTTATGGCCAGGAGACCAACATCCGCGCCGACATCAACCCGAACACCGGCGAGATGAAGCTGCAGCGGCTGATGGAAGTGGTCGAGAAAGTCGACGACTACGCCACGCAGATCGCCATTTCCTCGGCCCGCGAGCGCAATCCCGACGCCCAGCTTGGCGATTTCATCGCCGAACAGCTGCCGCCGATGGATTTCGGCCGCATCGCCGCCCAGTCGGCCAAGCAGGTCATCGTCCAGAAAGTGCGCGAGGCCGAGCGTGACCGCCAGTATGACGAATACAAGGACCGCATCGGCGAAATCGTCAACGGCACCGTCAAGCGCGTCGAATATGGCAACGTCATCGTCGATCTCGGCCGTGGCGAGGCGATCATCCGCCGCGACGAGCTGATCCCGCGCGAAAACTACAAATACGGCGATCGCGTCCGCGCCTATGTCTACGACGTGCGTCGCGAGCAGCGCGGCCCGCAGATCTTCCTGTCGCGTACCCATCCGCAGTTCATGGCCAAGCTCTTCACCATGGAAGTGCCGGAGATCTATGACGGCATCATCGAGATCAAGTCGGTCGCCCGTGACCCGGGCTCGCGCGCCAAGATCGCCGTCATCTCGCGTGATAGCTCGATCGATCCGGTCGGCGCCTGCGTCGGTATGCGCGGCAGCCGCGTCCAGGCCGTCGTCGGCGAATTGCAGGGCGAGAAGATCGACATCATTCCGTGGTCGCCTTCGGCCGCCTCCTTCATCGTCAACGCGCTGCAGCCGGCGGAAGTCGCCAAGGTCGTGCTCGACGAGGATGCGGAGCGCATCGAAGTGGTGGTTCCCGACGATCAGCTGTCGCTGGCCATCGGCCGCCGCGGCCAGAATGTGCGCCTTGCCTCGCAGCTCACCGGCTGGGACATCGACATCCTGACCGAGGCCGAGGAATCCGAGCGCCGTCAGAAGGAATTCGTCGAGCGCTCCGCGCTGTTCATGGAAGCCCTCGATGTCGACGAGATGGTCGGCCAGGTGCTGGCCTCCGAAGGCTTCACCAGCGTCGAGGAAGTCGCCTATGTCGATGCCGGCGAAATCGCCTCGATCGACGGCTTCGATGAGGATACCGCCTCTGAAATCCAGACCCGCGCCCGCGAATATCTGGAGAAGATCGAAGCCGAGCATGACGAGAAGCGCAAGGCGCTGGGCGTTTCGGATGATCTGCGCGAAATTCCCGGCGTCACCACCGCCATGATGGTGACGCTCGGCGAGGACGGCGTGAAGACGATCGAGGATTTCGCCGGCTATGCCGCCGACGACCTCACCGGCTGGAAGGAACGCAAGGACGGCGAGACCAAGGTCTATCCCGGCGTGCTGGCCAATCACGGCGTTTCGCGCGCCGATGCCGAGCAGATGGTTCTGGCCGCTCGCCTCAAGGCCGGCTGGATCACAGAAGACGAGCTTGCGGCCGAAGAAGAAACGGCTGACGAAGCCGTTGGTGCGTGAGGTGAAACCGCATCGCACACAACCCGCCCTTGGACGAGATGAACGATCGCACCTGCATCGTCACCCGAAAACAGGCCGAACCGGATGAACTGATCCGGTTCGTCGTCGGTCCGGATTCGGCCGTCGTTCCCGATCTCAAGAGAAATCTGCCCGGCCGCGGTTGCTGGGTGAGTGCCGACCGCCTACATATCGACAAGGCGGCGGCCAAGAACCTTTTTGCCCGCGCCTTCAAGGCACAGGTGGTCGTGCCGCCCGATCTCGGTGGCATGGTCGACGGGTTGCTCTCCAGATCCGCTCTGGGCATGCTGGGCCTTGCCCGCAAGGCAGGCGCGATTTCGCTCGGCGCTACCAAGGTCGAGAGCGCGGTGCGCGGCGGGCTGGCGCTTTTCGTGCTCCACGCAACCGAAGCGTCCGAGGATGGCGTACGCAAGATCAGCCAGGCGCGGCGGGCGACCGTACATATCGGCGGCCCTTCCATCCTTGCCTACAAACTTTTCTCCGAGGCCGAGTTGAGCTTGGCATTGGGGGGTACAAATGTGATACATGCTGCCGTCCTCGCGGGAGACGCGGGTAAGGCGGTCCAGAAGCGCATGGTTGCGCTCGACCGATATCGGGGCGGAACCCCGGACGATCTTGCAATGCTTGCGGCCGTTGCTGACGAAGATGATGCTGCAGAGGATATGGAATGAACGATACGAAATCGGGCGACGACAAGACGTTGAGTGTTACGCCGAAGAAGACCTTGACGCTGAAGCGCCCCGGCATGGAACAGGGCACTGTGCGCCAGAACTTCTCGCACGGCCGTACCAAGTCGGTCGTGGTCGAGACCAAGAAGCGCAAGTTCTCGCTGCCCGGCGACAAGCCGGAGCTGGCTGCGGCTCCGCCTGCGCCCGTCTTCACGCCGAAGCCCGCGGTCGTGGCGGCACCCGTCGTGCAGGAAGCGCCCAAGGCGCCTCCGCCTCCGCCGCCTCCGGTCGAGCGCAGCGGCATGGTGCTGAACGAACTGTCGCGCAGCGAAATGGAAGCGCGCCGCAGGGCGCTCGAGGGCTCGAAGGTCCGCGAGGTCGAAGACCGTCAGCGCGCCGCCGAAGAGGCCAAGCGCCGCGCCGAGGACGAAGAGCGTCGCAAGCGCGAACGCGAGGACTCCGCGCGCCGCCAGGCCGAGGAAGAGGCACGGTTGCAGACCGAGGCCGAATCGCGCCGTCGCGCCGAGGAAGAGGCACGCCGTCGCGCGCCGCAAGCCGCTGAGTTGGCGACCGCCGACGAGGAGGAAGAGGCCAAGCCGAAGCGGGCGACCGCCGGTGCGCCGGTGCGCCGCCTGGTCACGCCCGAAGTGGCGCGCCCGGCCAAGCCCACCAAGAGCGAGGAAGACCGCCGCCGTGGCAAGCTGACGCTGAATTCCGCGTTGTCCGACGAGGATGCGCGGGCCCGTTCGCTGTCGTCGATGCGTCGCCGCCAGGAAAAATTCAAGCGCGCGATGCACAACGAGCCGCGCGAGAAGGTCATGCGCGAAGTGATCCTGCCCGAGACCATCACCATCCAGGAACTGGCGCAGCGCATGTCCGAGCGTGCTGTCGACCTGGTCAAGTACTTCATGAAGCAGGGCCAGATCCTGAAGCCGGGCGACGTCATCGACGCCGACACGGCCGAACTGGTGGCCACCGAATTCGGCCACACGGTCCGCCGCGTCGCCGAGTCCGACATCGAGGAAGGCCTGTTCAACATCGCCGACCGTCCGGAAGACCTCGTGTCGCGTCCGCCGGTTGTCACCATCATGGGCCACGTCGACCACGGCAAGACGTCGCTGCTCGATGCCATCCGCAACGCCAATGTCGTTTCCGGCGAGGCGGGCGGCATCACCCAGCATATCGGCGCCTATCAGGTCGAGAAGAACGGTCAGAAGATCACCTTCATCGACACGCCCGGCCACGCCGCCTTCACGGCGATGCGCGCCCGTGGCGCACAGGCCACCGACATCGCCATCCTGGTGGTGGCCGCCGACGACAGCGTCATGCCGCAGACGATCGAATCGATCAGCCATGCCAAGGCGGCCGGCGTTCCGATCATCGTGGCGATCAACAAGATCGACAAGCATGATGCCGATCCGCAGAAGGTGCGCTCGGAACTCTTGCGCCACGAGGTGTTCGTCGAATCGATGGGCGGTGAAGTGCTGGACGTCGAGGTGTCGGCGACCAAGGGCACCAATCTCGACAAGTTGCTCGAAGCGATCCTGCTGCAGGCCGAAATCCTCGATCTCAAGGCCAACCCCGACCGCACCGCCGAAGGCGTCGTCATCGAGGCGCAGCTCGACAAGGGCCGTGGTCCCGTCGCCACCGTGCTGGTGCAGACCGGCACCTTGATGCCGGGCGACATCCTTGTCGCCGGCAACGAATGGGGCCGTGTGCGCGCGCTGGTCAACGATCGCGGCGAGCAGATCAAGGAGGCGCCGCCGGCAATGCCGGTCGAGGTGCTCGGCCTTCAGGGAACCCCGCAGGCCGGCGACCGCTTCGCCGTGGTCAACAACGAGGCCCGTGCCCGCGAGATCACCGAATATCGCCAGCGTCTGGCGCGCGAGAAAGCGGTGGCCAGGCATGCCGGCCAGCGCGGCTCGCTCGAACAGATGATGTCGCAGTTGCAGACGAGCGGGCTGAAGGAATTCCCGCTGGTGATCAAGGGCGACGTGCAGGGTTCGATCGAAGCGATCAATGCTGCCCTGGACAAGCTCGGCACCGACGAAGTGCGTGCGCGCATCGTCCATTCCGGCGCCGGCGCCATCACCGAAAGCGACGTCTCGCTAGCGGAAACGTCCGGCGCGGCGATCATCGGCTTCAACGTCCGTGCCAATGTGCAGGCGCGTGCCGCGGCCGCGGCCGCTGGCATCGAGATCCGCTACTACTCGATCATCTACAACCTGGTGGATGATGTGAAAGCGGCTCTGTCGGGCCTGCTGTCGCCGGAGCGTCGCGAGACCTTCATCGGCAATGCCGAGATCCTCGAGATTTTCGACATCACCAAGGTCGGCAAGATCGCCGGCTGCCGTGTCACCGAAGGCAAGGTCGAGCGTGGCGCGGGCGTACGCCTGATCCGCGACAACGTCGTCATCCACGAAGGAACGCTGAAGACCCTGAAGCGCTTCAAGGACGAGGTTTCGGAAGTTCCGGGCGGCCAGGAGTGCGGCATGGCCTTCCAGAACTACGAGGACATGCGCGTCGGCGACGTCATCGAGTGCTTCCGCGTCGAGATGGTGACCCGCACGCTCTGAGTTCGAGTGGCTTGTCGATATCGGGCGGCGGTCGAAAGACCGCCGCCCCAGTGCTATTGAGAATGACCGTTTGAGACATGCGGCACGGTCCTATCCCGCGCCTCACGCTTTCAGGATTGAGAACAATGCCCCGTTCCACGACATCAAGCCCATCCCAGCGCATGCTGCGCGTCGGCGAGCAGGTGCGTCATGCGCTCTCCGAAACCTTGCAGCGCGGCGAGATCATCGACCCGTTGATTGAAAACTCGGTCGTTTCGGTCTCCGAAGTGCGCATGTCGCCCGATCTCAAGATCGCCACTGCCTTTGTTTCGCCGCTCGGCGCCAAGGATGCCGACGCGGTGATCGAGGCGCTGAACAAGCATGCCAAGTTCGTGCGCGGCCGTGTCTCGGGCGCGCTCAGGCAGATGAAATACATGCCGGAGTTCCGCTTCCGGCTGGATACCTCCTTCGACAATTTCGCCAGGATCAACGACCTCTTGAAGTCGCCCGAAGTGGCGCGCGATCTGGATAGCGACGACAACAAGGAAGAAGAATAATGGCGCGTCGCGGCAAGAAGAAGGGCCGGCCAGTCTCCGGCTGGGTGGTGCTGGACAAGCCGGTCGGCATGGGCTCGACCGAGGCTGTCTCCAAGATCAAATGGCTGTTCCAGGCCGAAAAGGCTGGCCACGCCGGCACGCTCGACCCACTTGCCTCCGGCATGCTGCCGATCGCGCTCGGAGAGGCCACCAAGACCGTGCCCTACGTGCAGGACGGCGCCAAGGTCTATCGTTTCACCGTTGCCTGGGGTGACGAGCGCTCCACCGACGATCTTGAAGGGCCGGTGACGAAGAGCTCCGAGCTGCGTCCGGCGGAAGCCGAAGTGCGGGCGCTGCTGCCGAAATACACCGGCGTCATCATGCAGACGCCGCCGCAATTCTCGGCCATCAAGATTGCGGGTGAGCGCGCCTACGACCTCGCCCGCGAAGGCGAGACGGTCGACATACCCGCACGCGAGATCGAGATCGGCCGGCTCGATATTGTCGAGCACAAGCCGGACCAGACGATTTTCGAAGTCGAATGCGGCAAGGGCACCTATGTGCGTTCGCTGGCCCGCGACATGGGCCGCGACCTCGGCTGCTTCGGCCACATCAGCGAGCTGCGCCGGGTCGAAGTCGAGCCGTTCACGCCGGACGACTTCGTCACCATCGCCGAACTCGAGGCCGCCCGCTTCGGCGCCACTGGCGATGAGAATTTGGAAGCGGCCGACGAAGCCGACCCGGCTGACGCGGTGGCCAAGCCGATCGACTTCGGCGCCATCGACACGCTCCTAGTCGACACCTCGGCTGCTCTCGACTGCCTGCCGCAGATCGCCATAAGCGACGATGCGGCGACAAAGATCCGCCTCGGCAATCCGGTCATCATCCGTGGCCGTGACGCGCCGGTGGAGGCCGAAGAGGCCTGCGCGACGTCACGCGGCAAGCTGGTCGCCATCGGCGCGATCGAGCAAGGCATGTTCAAGCCCAAGCGGGTCTTTGCCGGGTGATCGGTCTGATCCCCATGGCGGCATAGGCACGGAGCTTGCGGAACAGCGGATAGTGAAGGCGGCTCGCGAAGCTCGTTCTACTTTTCTTGTGTGTAGATTAAGTGCATAATCCGATCATGACAGACCTTCTTGAAAAAGCCGTGGCCGTGGCAAGGGTCCTTTCTCCGGCCATGCAAGATGAGATTGCTCGCGCCATGCTTATGCTTGCTGCCGAGGAGTCGGAGCCGGTGCTTTTGACACCCGATGAGCGTGCGGCTATTGCGAGATCGCGATCGGCTGCTGCACGCGGCGAATTTGCAACCGATGACGAGGTGCGTGCTATGTGGGCCAAGTACGATCTGTGAAGGTTCGCTTCACCAGTCCGGCCCTTGCTGACCTGAAGAATATCGTTGATCACATCAATGTCCACTCGCCGCGAGGCGCCCATCGTGTCCGGCAACGCATCAAGCTTTTGTTGGAGCGGATTGCGGGTCAGCCATTTCTTGGCAAACGAACGGACGATCCGGCCATCCGTCGTCTCGCAACCGTCCCCTATCCCTATCTAATTTTCTACGAAGCGGCTGACGACGAAATCATCGTTCATGCCGTACGTCATGGTGCCCGAGACCCATCGTCCATGCCAGGTCAATCATAGGCATTCGATCATACGCATCTATGGCAACAAGCAGCTTTCGACGGGTGGTGGCATGGCAAAGGCCGAGGTGGTGAAAAAACGTGCGCCGGTGAAGACGAGGCGGCCGCCTGTCGGCGCCTCGCCGGGCACGTTGATCGCCGACCCGGCGGCGCGGCGCTCCGAATTGCGGCTGACCCTGATCTCGCCGCAGAAGTTCAAGACGATCGAGAATGCCAGCATTGACGATGTCGCGGCCAATTGCCGGAAATGGCCCGTCATCTGGCTCGACTGCACCGGCCTCGCCAACATCCAGTTGATCGAGGAGATCGGCCGCATCTTCAGCCTGCATCCGCTGGCGCTGGAGGATGTCGTCAACACCGGCCAGCGGCCGAAAGTCGACTTCTTCGAGGATCATGCCTTCGTCGTCATGCGCATGATCGACGATGTCACGTCGCATCGCTACGAACAGATCGCTCTCTTCCTCGGCGAGAACTTCGTCGTCACCTTCCAGGAGCGCGAGGGCGATCCGTTCAATCCCGTGCGCAAGCGCATCGAGAGTTCGGCGCCCAACCGGTTGCGCACGCGCGGCGCCGACTATCTCGCCTACGCGCTGATCGACGCCATCGTCGACAGCTATTTTCCGCCGATCGAGGCTACCGGCGATCTGGTCGACAGCATCGAGGACCAGATGCTGCATTCGACGCACAAGCACCAGATGCGGCAGCTGCACGAATTGCGGCGCGACGCCAATGTCCTGAAAGGCGTGCTGTGGCCGATGCGCGATGCGCTTGCCACGCTGATCCGCAACGACGTGGCCTATGTCAGAGCCGAGACCAAGGTCTTCCTCAACGACACGCTCGACCATTCGCTCAGGCTGATCGAGCTGGTCGAGACCCAGCGCGACATGCTGACCGGCCTGATCGAAATGCATCTGTCGCTGAGCCAAGCGCGCACCAACGACGTCATCTCCTATCTCACCATCGTCTCGGTCATCTTCATGCCGCTCACCTTCCTGGTCGGCATCTGGGGCATGAACTTCGACCCCGCGAGTTCGCCTTGGAACATGCCGGAGTTGAAGGCGTACTACGGCTATCCCTTGTCGCTGCTGTTCATGGCTGCCATCGTTGTCGGACTGATTGCATTCTTCAAATGGAAGAAGTGGCTTTGACTGGGATTGAACCTGCCATTTGAGCGTCAAAAGCCGGCTTGTGAATTGGGCTGGTGTTTTTCGGGGAATTGCACTATATGCGCCGCAGCATAGCGCCTTGACGCTTTGCATGCACGGCCCCTGCTGGACGACATCCCGGCTGTGGGCGACCCGTTTCCTCGAACAGATAAGGAAAAACACGATGTCGATTACTGCCGAGCGCAAACAGGAATTGATGGGTGAATTCGCAACCGCCAAGGGCGATACCGGGTCTCCGGAAGTCCAGGTGGCCATCCTTTCCGAGCGCATCAAGAACCTGACCGATCATTTCAAGGACCACAAGAAGGATAACCATTCCCGCCGTGGTCTGCTCGCTCTCGTGTCCCAGCGCCGCAGCCTGCTTGATTATCTCAAGCGCAAGGACGACGCGCGCTATCAGACACTGATCGAGAAGCTCGGTCTGCGCCGTTGACGAATTGACCGGCGGACTTTCCCAGGGAAGTCCGCCGGTCACGCATTCTGCCAGTCATATCGGCTGGCCAGACCCGGTTTCGAGCGTGCAGAGGGCCACTCGAAACCGCCCATGGACGGTCATGGGGCAGGATTGCAGGACGCTCGTGCGCGCTCGTCGCGCCTAAATCATCCGAGCTTCCCGTTGTCTTGCCCGTGGCTGCCCGAGAAAGGAAGCCAGGGAAAGGGCATCCGCGCACCGTGAAACGGCGCGCCCCTTTCCGCTTATTAAGGACAAGACATGTTCAATCACCACAAAGTGGAAATCGAATGGGGCGGCCGTCCGCTCATCCTCGAAACCGGCAAGATCGCGCGCCAGGCCGACGGCGCGGTGCTCGCCACCTACGGCGAGACCAAGGTTTTGGCCACCGTCGTTTCGATGAGGGAGCCCAAGCCCGGCCTCGACTTCTTTCCGCTGACCGTCAACTACCAGGAAAAGACCTATGCCGCCGGCAAGATCCCGGGCGGCTATTTCAAGCGCGAAGGCCGTCCGAGCGAAAAGGAAACGCTGGTTTCCCGCCTCATCGACCGCCCGATCCGCCCGCTCTTCGCGGCGGGCTACAAGAACGACACGCAGATCGTCGTCACCGTCGTCCAGCATGACCTCGAAAACGACCCGGACATCCTGTCGATCGTTGCCACCTCGGCCGCTCTGACGCTCTCCGGCGTTCCGTTCATGGGCCCGGTCGGCGGCGCCCGCGTCGGTTACATCAATGGCGAATATGTTCTGAACCCGCATGTCGACGAGATGCAGGAATCCAAGCTCGACCTCGTTGTCGCCGGCACCGCCGACGCCGTTCTGATGGTCGAGTCCGAAGCCAAGGAACTTGGCGAAGAGCTGATGCTCGGCGCCGTCATGTTTGGCCACAAGGGTTTCCAGCCGGTCATCGACGCCATCATCAAGCTGGCCGAAGTTGCGGCCAAGGAGCCGCGCGACTTCACCGCGCCGGATTATTCCGCGCTCGAGGCCGAGATGCTGAAAATCGTCGGCGACGAGCTCAGCGATGCCTACAAGAACGTCGACAAGCAGAAGCGTTACGCTGCCGTCGACGCCGTCAAGGCGAAGGTCAAGGCAGCGTTTGCCCCGGCCGAAGGCGAGGACGCCAAGTACACCTCCGAACAGATCGGCTCGGTGTTCAAGGAACTCCAGGCCAAGGTCGTGCGCTGGAACATTCTCGACACCGGCTCGCGCATCGATGGCCGCGACCTGAAGACGGTTCGCAAGATCGTCTCCGAAGTCGGCGTCCTGCCGCGCACGCACGGCTCGGCGCTGTTCACCCGCGGCGAGACCCAGGCGCTGGTCGTTGCCACGCTCGGCACCGGCGAGGACGAGCAGTACGTCGATTCGCTGACCGGCATGTACAAGGAGAAGTTCCTCCTTCACTACAACTTCCCTCCCTACTCCGTTGGTGAGACCGGCCGCATGGGTTCGCCGGGCCGTCGCGAAATCGGCCACGGCAAGCTCGCCTGGCGCGCTATCCGTCCGATGCTGCCGACCTCCGACCAGTTCCCCTACACGCTGCGCGTCGTCTCGGAGATCACCGAGTCCAACGGCTCGTCGTCGATGGCCACCGTCTGCGGTACCTCGCTGGCGCTGATGGATGCCGGCGTGCCGCTGGCCAAGCCGGTCGCCGGCATCGCCATGGGCCTGATCAAGGAAGGTGAGCGCTTCGCCGTGCTCTCCGACATCCTTGGTGACGAGGATCACCTCGGCGACATGGACTTCAAGGTCGCCGGCACCGAAGGTGGCATCACCTCGCTGCAGATGGATATCAAGATCGACGGCATCACCGAGGAGATCATGAAGATCGCCCTTGGCCAGGCCAAGGACGGTCGCCTGCATATCCTCGGCGAAATGGGCCACGCGCTCTCCGGCGCGCGTTCGGAACTCGGTGAGTTCGCGCCGCGCATCGAGGTCATGCACATCCCGACCGACAAGATCCGCGACGTCATCGGTTCGGGCGGCAAGGTCATCCGCGAGATCGTCGAGAAGACCGGCGCCAAGATCAACATCGAGGACGACGGCACGGTCAAGATCGCTTCCTCGAACGCCAAGGAGATCGAGGCGGCGAAGAAGTGGATCCACACCATCGTCGCCGAGCCGGAAGTCGGCGAAATCTACGAAGGCACGGTCGTCAAGACCGCCGACTTTGGCGCCTTCGTCAACTTCTTCGGTCCGCGTGACGGCCTCGTCCACATCTCGCAGCTCGCCAACGACCGGGTCGCCAAGACCTCGGACGTCGTCAAGGAAGGCGACAAGGTCTGGGTCAAGCTGATGGGCTTCGACGAGCGCGGCAAGGTTCGTCTGTCGATGAAGGTCGTCGACCAGGCCACCGGCAAGGAAATCGCCCGCGACAAGAAGACCGAAGGCGAAGAAAACGCCGCCTGAGCGATCTGACGGAAAAATAAGACGGGCGCGGCTTAGGTCGCGCCCGTTTTTGTTTATGGAGCACGGCTATGTCCGCTGAAGCGCTGAAGACGCTTTTTCACCCGTTCGAGGCCGAGGCTCTTTCCTTGCCGCGGAAGGGCGAGCACGTTCTCTTCCTTGGCGCCGAAGCCGGCCTGCGCTTGCCGCCGGCTTTCGAGGCGACGCTCGATCTCGTACAGGGCTTCCGGCCGCATTTCCGTGCGTTGCAGGCGGCGGGCTTCACGGTCACGCCGCAATCGACCGGCGATGGTTTTGATGCCGCGCTCCTGCTTGCCGGCCGCCATCGCGGCCAGAACGAACTGCGCATCGCCGAGGCTCTCGAGCGCGTGGCCGAGGGCGGATTGATCCTCATTGCCGGTGGCAAGGAGGATGGCGTCGCCAGCCTGCGCAAGCGCGTCGGCGATCTCGTGCCGATCGAAGGCCACATGCCGAAATATCACGGCATTGCCTTCTGGCTGCGCCGCCCGGCCGCCATGCAAGCCGCGGCCGCGCTTCGCACCGCCAATCCCGCCTTGCTGGTCGGGGACCGGTTCCACACCGCACCCGGCATGTTCTCCTTCGACCGCATTGATGCCGGTTCGAAACTCCTGGTCGACAACCTGCCCGGCGATCTGCGTGGCAGTGCGGCCGATTTCTGCGCCGGCTGGGGCTATGTGGCAGCCGAGATGGCGGCCCGCTCGTCGGGCTTGTCGGCCCTTGATCTTTACGAGGCCGATTTCGATGCGCTGGAGGCAGCCAGGGGCAATCTCGGCAACACCGTGGCGCAGGGCTTCTTCTGGATGGATCTGCTCGCCGAGCCTGTCGAGCGCCGCTACGACGTCATCGCCATGAACCCGCCCTTCCATCGCAGCGGTGCGGCGGAGCCCGAGATCGGTGCCGGCATGATCCGCGCGGCCGCCAAGGCCCTGAAGCCCGGTGGACGCCTGTTCATGGTCGCCAACCGCCAGCTTCCTTATGAGCAGGTGCTGTCGGCCGCCTTTGCCAGTCATGCGGAGCTTGCCCGCGACGGCATGTTCAAGGTGTTTGTCGCGCGCCGGTAATACGGTGCGGAGGGTTATCAATGCAGATTGGCGACGCGCCTCATGTCTTTGGCGACATGCCCGTCGCCAACGCTGATCTTGAGCGGCGCTGGCCGGCCGAAGAGATAACCCTGCACCACCTCGCAGCCGGCTGCCCGCAAGAGCGTCGCCTGGCTTTCGGTCTCGACGCCTTCGGCGATGATGCTGACGCCGAGCGCCCGCGACAGCCCGACAATGGTCGACACGACCGCGCCGGAGCTGGCATCGGTATCGATGCGGCTGACGAAGGAACGGTCGATTTTCAGTTTGCCGAACGAGAAGTCGATCAGATAGCTGAGGTTGGAATAGCCGGTGCCGAAATCATCGACGGCGACCGAGATGCCCATCTCGGCAAGCTCTTTGAGGATGGCGGCCGCGCGGTCGCGGTCCTGCATCATCGCCGTCTCGGTGACTTCCAGCTCCAGCCGTGACGGCTTGATGCCGGTGGCCCGCATCGTGTCGCGCACAATGCCGACGAAGTCCTTGGTCATGAACTGGACCGGCGAAATGTTGACGGCGACGAAGCAGTCGTCCGGCAGGTGGCGGGCATCGCTGCAGGCCTTGCGCAGCACCCATTCGCCGATCGGGTTGATCATGCCGGTCTCCTCGGCGATCTGGATGAACTCCATCGGCGGGATCATGCCGCGTTCGGGATGCTTCCAGCGGATCAACGCCTCGTAGCCGACGATGCGGCCGGTCGGGAGGTCGAGCTGTGGCTGATAGTGCAGGTCGAAATCACCGCGTTCAAAGGCGCTATGCAGTTCGGATTCGACCCATTGGCGATGGTCGGCGACGCGCCCCATCTCGCTGTCGAAGACCGACCAGTTGCCAACCCCTCTGGCACGCGCATTCTGTAGCGCCAGGTTGGAGCGCCGCAGGATAAGGACCGGATCGATACCGTCCTTGGGCATCGCCACGATGCCGACCGACAGGCTCACCGATTGCTGGTGACTGCTGAGCTCATACGGCTCCATCATCTCGTCGATGAGCCTCTCGACCATGCTTTCCAGGGTCCCCCGAATCAGATGGTCCGGGAGCAGCACCGCGAACTCGCCGGCCCCGATGCGGCCGATCAGGGCGCGCGCGGGCACGCAGCTGCGCAGCCGCTTGGTGAAGGCGCGGATCAATTCATCGCCCTGGGTGTAGCCAATCGCGTCGTTGATCTGCTTGAACCGGTCGATGTCGATGTCGATCAGGAACACCGGTTCCCCGGTGCGGCTAGTCGCGCATGCCGCCTCGGCGATCTTGCCGACCATTGCCGGGCGCGCCAGCAGTCCGGTCAGCTTGTCGAAATGGGTTTCGTTGAAGACGAAATCCGCCGATTCATCGACGCCGGCGAAGAAGGACATCGCCGCCACCGATGCCGCCAACGCGCAAAGCGCGGCCATCACCGACGCCATCATATCAGCCGATATGCCGGCAAACCCGTCGCCGAGACCGTGCTTCAGGCCCCAGATGCCGAGGACGAAACTGCCAATGCCCGAACTTGCTATCGTGAGCAGTCGGAACACAGGTGTTCGCTTCGGGTTGCTGACGGCAGGCATGAAAAGGTCCCCCAGATCGGGGATCTCTATAGCGGAAACCTCCTTAAAATGAGTTTCCGCGAATGAATCCAATTTTACTGGAGAGGATTATTTTCTTTACTGGCAAAGACCCGGTTGGCGGGCCCGCTTTTCAGTCACGCCCGCCATCCGTCTGCTTCAACTCGTCGAGCGTCGGCATCGAGACGATATGGTAGCCGGAATCGACATAGTGGATTTCGCCGGTGACACCAGAAGCAAGGTCGGACAGGAGATAGAGCGAGGAGCCGCCGACCTCGTCGATCGTCACGGTCCGGCGCAATGGCGAGTTGCGCTGCTGGTAGGAGAACATGTGGCGGGCGTCGGAAATGCCGGCGCCGGCCAGTGTGCGCACCGGACCGGCCGAGATGCCGTTGACGCGGATGCCGCGCGGACCGTAATCGTTGGCGAGGTAGCGCACGCTGGCCTCGAGCCCAGCCTTGGCGACGCCCATGACATTGTAGTTCGGCATGACGCGGACCGAGCCGGCATAGGTCAGCGTGATCATCGAGCCGCCATTGGTCATCAGCGGCGCGGCATTGCGGGCCACCTCGGTGAAGGAATAGCAGGAGATCACCATGGTGCGGACGAAATTGTCCCGGCTGGTGTCGGCGTAGAGGCCCTTCAACTCGTTCTTGTCTGAGAAACCGATGGCATGGACGACAAAGTCCAGGCCGCCCCAGGCCTTGCCAAGCGTCTCGAACGTGGCTGCGACCGAAGCGCTGTCCTCGACGTCGCAAGGAACGACCAGCGAAGCGCCAAGCTTGTCGGCGAGCGGCTTGACGCGGCGACCGAAAGCCTCGCCCTGGTAGGTGAAGGCGAGTTCCGCCCCATGTTCGGACAATTTCCGGGCGATGCCCCAGGCGATCGAATGATCGTTGGCGACACCCATGACAAGCCCGCGCTTGCCTTTCATCAATCCGTCCATGGCCGGCAAATCCTTGTATAAAAAACTTGGCCCTATGCGGAATAGCGCTGGAAAACGAGCGTTGCGTTGGTGCCGCCGAAACCGAAGGAATTCGACAGGACAGTGTCGATCCCTGCGTTGTCGATGCGCTTGCGCACGATCGGCATCCCCTCGAATTCCGGATCGAGCGTCTCGATATGGGCGCTTTCGCCGATGAAGCCGCCTTGCATCATCAGGATCGAATAGATGGATTCCTGCACGCCAGCCGCGCCCAGCGAATGGCCGGTCAGCGACTTCGTCGACGTGATGAACGGCATCTTCTCGCCGAACACTTCACGGATCGCGCCCATTTCCTTGGAATCCCCGACCGGCGTCGAGGTGCCGTGGGTGTTGATGTAGTCGACCGGCGTGGAGACCGTCGCCAGCGCCTGGCGCATGCACCGGACCGCGCCTTCGCCCGAGGGCGCCACCATGTCGTAGCCGTCCGAGGTCGCGCCATAGCCGACGATCTCGGCGTAGATCTTGGCGCCGCGCGCCTTGGCATGCTCCAGCTCTTCCAGCACCAGCACGCCGGCGCCGCCGGCAATGACGAAGCCGTCGCGATTGGCGTCATAGGCGCGCGATGCGGTCGAGGCCCTGTCGTTGAACTTCGACGACATGGCGCCCATGGCATCGAACAGGTCCGACATTGTCCAATCGAGATCCTCGTGGCCGCCGGCAAAGACTATGTCCTGCTTGCCCCATTGGATCAACTCGTAGCCGTTGCCGATGCAATGCGCCGAGGTCGAGCAGGCCGACGAGATCGAATAGTTGACGCCATGGATCTTGAACCATGTGGCCAGCGTCGCCGACGCGGTCGACGACATAGCCTTCGGCACCGCGAAGGGACCGATGCGCTTGGGGCTGCCGTTCTTGAGCGTGGTTTCGGCCGCCTCGACGATGGTGCGGGTGGAGGGGCCGCCCGAACCCATGACGATGCCGGTGCGCTCGTTGGTGATGTCGCTTTCGTCAAGGCCGGCGTCCGCGATCGCCTGGTCCATGGCGACGTGATTCCAGGCCGCGCCCTGGCTCAGGAAGCGCATCGCGCGGCGGTCGATCATGGCGGTAGGGTCGAGCGTCGGCGCGCCCCAGACTTGGCAGCGGAAGCCATGCTCGGCAAAGGAATCGGAAAAGCTGATGCCGGATCTGGCGTCATGCAGCGAGGTCTGCACCTCGTTGGCATTGTTGCCGATCGACGACACGATGCCGAGGCCAGTGACTACGACACGTCTCATTCGCAACTCCTTCCAGGGATACTGGCCAATGGGCGGGCCAGGGCTGCGGTCAAGCGACCGCCGACTGCTTCGACAGGCCGACCTTCAGGTCTGTCGCCGCATATATGGGCTCGCCATCCGCCTTCATCCAGCCATCGGCGATGCCGAGCACCAGCCGGCCGCGCATCACACGCTTGAAATCCACGCCATACTCGACCTTCTTGACCGACGGCGTGACCATGCCCTTGAACTTGACCTCTCCGGTCGACAGCGCCATTCCCTTGCCGGGTTCGCCTAGCCAGCCGAGATAAAAGCCCGTCAATTGCCACAGGGCGTCCAGGCCGAGGCACCCTGGCATGATCGGATTGCCGATGAAATGGCAGGCAAAGAACCACAGGTCGGGCTTGATATCGAATTCCGCGCGAATGAAACCCTTGTCGAAGGCGCCGCCGGTCTCGCTGACCTCGGTGATACGGTCGAACATCAGCATCGGCGGGTAGGGCAACTGGGCATTGCCCTCTCCGAACAGCTCGCCGCGGGCGCAGGCCAGCAATTCTTCGTAGTCGTAGCTGGATTTCGAACCCGCCATCAATTTCTTCCCCATATCGTCCGGGCGGTAGCGCGCCCTTGTCGTTGGTGTCCTAACACAATCTGTTTCAGGCCGGAAACCGGCGTTTGCGCTTAACCCGCCAGTCTGCCCGGGTCAATGCGCGCTATTGATCGCATTCGGGCGACAGAATATATGTCAACAGGGGTCCGGTTTCGGCAGACATTCATTTTTTTGCCATTCTGGGCGTGTCTTGAAGCGGGACTGTGAGCTTGGAAGACCAGATGGACCGGGGCTGCCGGAAGGAAAATGTCGCTGTGGACAAGCGGGTACGTGAAGCCGGCCTGAGGCCGACGCGTCAGCGTATCGCGCTGGCCGACCTGCTTTTCGCCAAGGGCGACCGCCATTTGTCGGCTGAGGAACTGCACGAGGAGGCGCAGGCCGCCGGCGTGCCGGTGTCGCTGGCCACCGTCTACAACGCGCTTCACCAGTTTACCCAGGCTGGGCTGCTGCGTATCCTCGCCGTCGAAGGTTCCAAGACCTATTTCGACACCAACACCTCCGACCACCATCATTTCTATATCGAAGGCGAAAACAGGATTTTCGACATCGCCAACGGTCCGGTAACGGTCTCCAATCTGCCGGACCCGCCCGAGGGTATGGAAATAGCCAATGTCGATATCGTGGTGAGGCTCCGTCCCAAGCGTCCGGAATGACCGGCGAGGCCGAAATAATTGGCTATGCTGGAACAATCAGCCGGGCCGGAATAATCGGCCTGGCCGGAATAATCCGTCTGGCCGGAATAATCCGTCTGGCCGGAATAATCCGTCTGGGATGAAGTCCCTCGATTGGATAGTCCGGCTCGAATGGGCCGTCGCGGCGGTTGCCGCAATCGTCTTCTATTGCGCGACAGGCGTCTCCTGGTTGCTCTTCGCGTTGCTCATCCTGGCGCCGGACCTGTCGATGGTCTTCTATCTGGCGGGCCCGCGCCTCGGAGCCATTGCCTACAACGCCTTGCACACCCTGCTCGTACCGGTGCTTCTGCTGCTTGCCGGGCATCTCGCCGGCAGTGCGGTCGGCAGCGCCATCGCACTGATATGGATCGCCCATATCGCGATCGACCGTGCACTCGGCTACGGCTTGAAGCTGTCGACAGGGTTTCAGGACACCCATCTTGGCGCTATCGGGCGCAAACGCGAAACGTTCAGTCCTTGACCCGCTCGCCCGGATAAGCACCCCAGACGACCGACTGGGCAAGCCAGCCGGTGTGGCCGTCGAGCGTCATTTCGCACCACTGGCCGTCGCAGGACTTGATCGTGCCCATCACGCCGGGTTCGACGATCGCCACCACCCTTGCATCCTTGTCGGGACCTTTCAGAAGATTGACCTGGCCGCCCTTGCCGCGCTGCCAGGGCGCGATGATCGCCGTGCGCCGGCCCGACAGCAGCGACTGGTTGATCCATCCTTCCGAGCCATCGGCGTCGCGCACACGCCGCCACGTATCGAACTCCTGGATGATTTCCATCGGCAGGCCAGCCTTCATATACATCCAGTCGACCGAATAGTTGGCGCCGGGGCCGACGCGCGAGTTGACGCGGCCGGATTTCAGGCTGACGAATCGCGGCAGCGGCAGGCCGCTCGGTCCGAGCGTGATGGCGCTCTGGGCAGGGGCGGCCGCGCTCTGCGCGCCGGCAAGCGGAGAATAGAGGAAAGCGCCGAGAAATGCTGCGCTGAAGGCCAGGCGAAGCGACGCGAAACCAGACACTTTCGTTCCTTTCGGCGCCGGCCCGACGGCTGCGGCACCCCTTTTTCTTTGTCTTCGGCGGCACCGCTTGTTACATGGGTAAATCGGCTGCCGCGACCAGCTTTCAGTTTCGCCGGTCTTGGTTAAAGAGGTCTCAACGAGGGAAACAATGCCAGGCAAAAAGAAGCCTCTCGTGGTCATCACGCGAAAGCTGCCCGACCCGGTCGAGACCCGCATGCGCGAACTGTTCGACGCAAGGCTGAATGTCGAGGACAGGCCGATGACGCAGCCGGAACTGGTCGCAGCGGTCAAGGAAGCCGACGTGCTGGTACCGACCGTGACCGACCAGATCGATGCCGCGCTGATCGCCCAGGCCGGCGACAACCTCAAGCTGATCGCCAATTTCGGCAACGGCGTCGACAAGATCGACGTGGCGGCGGCGGCCAAGAGAGGCATCACGGTCACCAACACGCCCAATGTGCTCACCGAAGATACCGCCGACATGACCATGGCGCTGATGCTTGCGGTGCCGCGCCGGTTGGCCGAAGGCGCCAGCGTGCTTACCGGCGACAAGAAATGGGCCGGCTGGTCGCCGACGTGGATGCTTGGCCGGCGCATCTGGGGCAAGCGGCTCGGCATTGTCGGCATGGGCCGCATCGGCACGGCCGTTGCCCGGCGGGCCAAGGCTTTCGGCCTATCCATCCACTATCACAACCGGCATCGCGTGCTGCCGGCGGTCGAGGACGGTCTGGAGGCGACCTATTGGGAGAGTCTCGACCAGATGCTCGCCCGCATGGACATCATCTCGGTCAATTGTCCGTCGACGCCGGCGACCTTCCATCTTCTGTCGGCACGGCGGCTGGCGCTGCTGCAGCCGACCGCTTATATCGTCAACACCGCCCGCGGCGATATCATCGATGAAGAAGCGCTGGTCAAGCTGATCCAGGACGGCAAGATCGCCGGTGCCGGCCTCGACGTCTACGAACACGAGCCGGCCCTGAACGGCAAGCTCTTGAAGCTCGCCGCCAGGAACAAGGTCGTGCTTCTGCCGCATATGGGCTCGGCCACGCTCGAGGGCCGTATCGACATGGGCGAGAGGGTCATCATCAACATCCGCGCCTTCGTCGACGGCCATCGCCCGCCGGACCGCGTGCTGCCGCTCAGAACCTGAAACCTTCCAGGCTCAGCCGCCGTTTACGAGATCGTTTTGCGCATGGTGATGGACGTCGGCCTGTCATAGCCCTCATGCGCCGTCCGTTCGGTCTCATGAAAGCCGAGCCGTGCAAAGGCGGCATGGTTGGCGGTGAGCTCGATCCTAGTCTCGAGCTCGATGGCCGCCTTGCCGCGGCTGCGGGCCAGATCCTCGGCCGCTTGCATCAGCCGCCGGCCAATGCCTTGCCCCTGGAGGTCCGGGGCGACGGCGAGCTTGCCGAAATAAAAGCCGTCAGCCCTTTCGAGAGCAAAAACGCAGCCGACGATCCTGTCGCCGTCGAGTGCCAGAAAGCCTGTCTCCCGCAGGGCCTTGGCGCGCAGCGCATCGACTGTGAGCAGGTGAGCCGACGACGGCGGGTCGATGATGCCGTCCATGAAGGCGAAGGCACGCGTGATGAGGGTAAGCACATCGCCCCAGCGGCCGAAATCGGCGGGGATCCGGGTGATCGAAACACGGCATTGTTCCAAGGTCAGCGTCTCTTGTAGCGGATAGTCTCGAAGCGCGCGGCCAGCGCATCATAGAGCAGCAGCCGGCCGATCAGCGGCTCGCCTATGCCGGTGATCAGCTTGATCGCCTCCATCGCTTGCAACGTGCCGATGACCCCGGTCAATGCGCCCAGCACCCCGGCCTCGGCACAGGACGGCACCAGGCCCGGCGGCGGTGCTTCGGGAAACAGATCCCGATAGCTCGGGTTCGGCTTGCCGTCGCTGCCGCTTTCAAAAGGCTTCAGCACGGTCACCGAGCCGTCGAAACGTCCGACGGCTGCATGCACCAGCGGTCTCCCTTCGGCCGCGCATGCATCGGCCACCACATAACGCGTCTCGAAATTGTCGGACCCATCGACGACGATGTCGTACTTGGCGACGAGGGCGGGGGCGTTCTCCGCCGTCAGCCGGAATGTGTGCGTTTCGACTGATATGTTGGGATTGATACGGGCGATCGCCGCTCCGGCGCTCTGGGTTTTCGGCATGCCGATCGTATCGGTGCCATGGATGACCTGGCGTTGCAGGTTGGAGAGCGAAACTGTGTCGTCGTCGACAATGCCGAGCGTGCCGACACCGGCCGCGGCGAGATATTCAAGCACCGGCGCACCGAGCCCGCCGGCGCCGATCACCAGGACCCGCGCCTGCTTGAGCTTCTGCTGGCCCGCGCCGCCGACCTCCGGCAGCACGATGTGGCGGGCATAGCGTTCGATCTCGTCGGCGGTGAGTGCAGTGGTCATATCAGGACCATATAGCGGTCGAAAAACCTTGTCAGGGGTCTTCGGTTGGCCCAACCATGCCGTGGTCGACCGTCAGGAACTGCGCGCGGCCATGCAGGCTGGAAAACAGCGCCGCATCGGTTCCCGTCATGAAAGCCTGGCAGTTCAGGTCCTCCAGGATCGAGAACAGCGCCGCGCGCCGACCGCCATCGAGGTGCGCCGCGATCTCGTCGAGCAGCAGGATCGGCGTCAGGCCGGACATTTCGCCGGTCAGCCGCGCATGCGATAGCACGATGCCGACCAGCAGTGCCTTTTGTTCGCCGGTCGAGCAGAGTTCGGCCGGCATCGCCTTGGGCCGGTGCCGGACCATGAGGTCTGAGCGGTGCGGGCCTTCGAGGGTACGCCCGGCGGCACGGTCACGGTCTCGGCCATCGGCAAGCGCCCGTCGGAACCGCTCCTCGACATCGACCGCCGGTGCACCGGCAATCTCGGCCTCCAGGTCTCCCGAAAGGCCGATATCGGCCTGCGGAAACGGCCCCGTGTCGGGCAGCCTGCCGATCATGGCGGCCAGCAGCCGAACCATCTCGGCGCGCGCCGCGGCGATCGCCACGCCGGTCTCCGCCATCTGCATCTCTATCGCCTCGAACCAGCCGACATCGCGTGAGCCTTCCGTCAGCAAACGGTTACGACCCCGCATCGCCTTCTCATAGTCGAGCGCACGCTGGCCGTGTCCGGGATCGATCGCCAGCACCAGCCGGTCGAGAAAGCGCCGTCGATCCGCGGCCGGTCCAGTGAACAACGAATCCATCGCTGGCGTCAGCCACACGACCCGCAGCCATTCCAGCATTTCCTCGGCCCGCGCGGCGGCTCCGTTTATACGCACCCGCCTGCCGCTCTCCGCCGTGTCGCCCCCGGAGATGCCCGTACCGATCTCGACCTCGCCGTCAGGTCCGTCGAGCCGGGCATGCAGGGCAAAACCGCCATCGCCACCCTCACGGGCCACATCCCCGTAAGGCGCGCGGCGCAAGCCGCGCCCCGGCGTCAAAAAGGAGATCGCTTCGAGGAGATTGGTCTTGCCGGCACCATTGTCGCCGGAAAAGACTACGGCGCCCGGAGCAACATCTATCGCCAGGGTCGCATAATTGCGAAAATTGGTAAGCGTAAGCTTACTTATGTGGGTTTGTGCCGGCAACCGCTATCCACCTGTAGAAGTCACCGCAACCAATGCCCGCCGCCGGTCGTATCGTCGGGCGACCCCGCGCCGGCTATACCCGCATCGGCATCAGCACGTAAAGCGCGGTCTCGTCGGCCATGTCGTGGATCAGCGTTGGCGAACCCGCATCGGCGAGCATGAATTTGGCTTCCGTGCCGGTCAGCTGCGCGGCGACATCGAGCAGATATTTCGCGTTGAATCCGATCTCGATCGGGTCGGACGAATAGTCGGCCGCCAGTTCTTCCGTTGCGCTGCCCGAATCCGGATTGTTGACGGCAAGCGTCACCTGGCCTTCGCTGATCGAAAGCTTCACAGCGCGGCCGCGTTCGGAAGAGATGGTCGAGACGCGGTCGACCGCGGCCGCGAAGCTCTGGCGGTCGAGGATCAGCTTCTTGTCGTTGCCGGTCGGAATGACCCGCTGATAGTCCGGGAAGGTGCCGTCGATCAGCTTCGAGGTCAGGACGACGCTGCCGATGGTGAAGCGGATCTTGGTGTCGGACAGTTCGGTGGTCACGGCGACATCCGGATCGTCGACCAGCTTCTGCAGTTCGCTCACCGTCTTGCGCGGAATGATGATGCCAGGCATGCCCTCGGAGCCAGCCGGCGCGTCGATCTCGGCACGCGCCAGGCGATGGCCGTCGGTCGCCACCGAGCGCAGCTTCAGCTTGCCGCCGACTTCATGCGTGTGCAGGTAGATGCCGTTGAGATAGTAGCGTGTCTCCTCGGTGGAGATGGCGAACTGCGTCTTCTCGATCAGGCCCTTCAGCGCCACCGAGTCGAGACGGAAGATATGCGAGAAGGATCCGGCCGAAAGCTCGGGAAAGTCGGATTGCGGCAGGCACTGCAGGCGGAAGCTCGAGCGGCCCGACGTCACCGTCATGGCGTTGCCGTCCTCATCCGTCTTCAGCATCACCTCGGCGCCGTCGGAAAGCTTGCGCACGATGTCGTAGAGCAGGTGCGCGGGCACCGTCGTCGCGCCGCCGCGCTCGACTTTGGCGGGCGTCGCTTCCGTCACCTCCAGGTCGAGGTCGGTGGCCTTCATTTCGAGGCTGGCGCCTTCGGCGCTGAGCAGCACGTTGGACAGGATCGGTATGGTGTTGCGCCGTTCGACCACGCGGTGCACGTGGTTGAGCGACTTCAGGAGATTTGACCGTTCCAGGATAACACGCATGACGAAACAGGCTCGCTTGAATGAATGAACGGGTCTCCGGCTGACGGCGCCCCGCAAAAGGTCTGAACAGGCTTCAGAATCTACGCAAACTGACAGGAAAAAACCAGTGAACGCAAGCCCGCGCCACCGGTTCGGGCCGGTTACGCGGGCTTTCTGGGGATAACGCTGGCCAACCCTGCAAGCGGGCGGTTTCCGGCCGGTCACGCCTGGTCGTTGATCAGCCTTCTCAGCAATTCCAGTTCCTGTGCCAGTGTGTTGTCGGCGCCGGAAAGGTCTTCGATCTTGCGCACGGCGTGCAGCACCGTCGTGTGGTCGCGGCCGCCGAAGCGCCGCCCGATCTCCGGCAGCGAGCGCGGCGTCATCACCTTTGACAGGTACATGGCGACCTGCCGCGGCTTGACGATGGTGCGCGTGCGCCGGTTGGACAAGAGTTCCGTCTTCGAGACGTTGTAGTGGCGCGCCACGATGCGCTGGATGTCCTCGATGCGGACCCGCTTCGGTTCGCCCGTGCGATAGATGTGGCCGAGGATCTCGTCGATGCGGTCGATGGTGATCTGCGGCTCGAACGACTGGCGAAACAAGAGCTGGTTGAAGGCGCCTTCCAGTTCACGTCCGCTGCCCGTCACGGTGCGGGCAACGTGGTTGAGGATCTCTTCGGAAATGTCGAGCGACGCATCGTCGACCCTGGCTGTGGCCAGGCGCAGTTTGAGCATGCCGAGCCGCATGGCGAAATCGGGTGCCGACATTTCGAGCGCGACGCCGCCATTGAGGCGCGAACGGACCCGCGGTTCGAGCGATTCCAGCTCCGACGGTGGCCGGTCGGCCGCGACGACGACCTGCTTGGCGCTGTCGAGCAGCATGTTGATCAGATGGCAGAATTCGTGCTGGATCGACTTGCCCTGCAGGAACTGCATGTCGTCGATGATCAGGAGGTCGATGTCGCGCAGCTGCTCCTTGAGCGTCAATGCGTTGTTGTCGCGGATCGCGGTGGCGAAGCGCCACATGAAATACTCGGCGGTGAGATAGACGACGCGCGACTTCGGATTCTGCTTCAGCGATTCCGCGGCGATGGCCTGCAAGAGATGCGTCTTGCCGAGCCCGACGGTGGCATGCAGGAAAAGCGGATTGAAGCGCACCGCGCTCGATTGAGATTCCGCCACGGCCTTGGCGGCGGCGAAGGCCACGCGGTTCGAGGGCCCTTCGATGAAGGAGCCGAACGTGTAGCGCGGATCAAGGGGTGACCCCAGCACATTGTGGCGGAACTCGCTCTCGACCGGCGCACCCGGACGCGGCACGGGAGACCGCTCGACCCTGCCTGGGCTGACGGTGCCGGCGGCAAGCGCAGTCTGCGTCTGCCGCGTCATCTTGCGCGCCGGCGCCAATTCCGGTTCGGGCTGGCTGCGCCCCTGACGGGTCGCGGTGCGCACGACGATCTCGATCTTGAGAAGCTCGGGATCCTCGTGCTTCCACAGCTCGGAAATGAGATCGTGATAGTGGCCGTTGATCCACGAGCGCAGGAACGCGGTAGGCACGGAGATGCGGACAATGCCCTTGGAAGCTTCCGCCACCTTCATGCGGCCGAACCAGCTTGAATAGACTTCGGTTCCCAGGCGCGCCTTCAACTGGGCCTTGACCCGGTCGAACTTCTGTTCCGCGTCGCTGGAGACCGCCATCTCGTTTGCTCCGACCAAAGTTCCAGGAAATGGGAGGTCGCCCGTAAGCTCCCTTTCGATGCCGCTCTGCATGATCGAGTTCCTTAGCCTTTCTGTACCTGTTTTTCGCCGGCGATGCGCCTCCTGCATCTTTTTCCAGCGACCGTGTCTTCGCTACGATGCCCGTTGCCGCCGCCGGCAATGAACGTCGCCCACCATCCAAGGGAACCGGTGCCGGCCCATGGAAGCCAGTCCGCGTCGGGTATGTCAGGGCAATACGACACCGTCCGGCGAAAGAGCGCCGGCGCGCCGTCTACCTGCCATGTCTAGTTACGCCAGTCCCCTACCGTATCGAAAAAGAGCAAACCATACCCGTCCGCGGACTTGATCCGCGTCGCAAATCCCGCCAATTTAAGCTTGCCGCGTCAGGCTGGGTTAGGGCCAGAGGCCCGTCCCTTTCGATAGATCGACATTACCGAAATCGCTGTGGATAGGGCAAGGCCACGTCTAACGGATTTTTAAGGAATCTGGTTACCTCGGGCGCGTCGGAGCGCCATGCCGCAGTGGCGTATTTTGACAAAGCCATTGTGATTCAAACCCTTTTCCGACGAATATGAAAAAGCCGGGCCGGCGTGAAATTTTCTGAAATAATTCTCTTGACAGCCGGTTGTCCTCCCGTCCCTTCGGCGCGTTGTGGACAAGTTGTGGATGACTGTCGCTAACCATTTGAAAAGCTGCAGCTATTTCTGCCGGACATGGTTTTTTAAGTCGACGCTTTTCAAGCCTATCGATCATCAGTGGGCATGAATGTGCCGGCAAACCATTTCAAACTGTTGAATCTGCATTTGCAGCTGTTTGCGGCTATTCTTTTTAAGTACTTGCCGGCAAACGAAAAAACCCGGCACGATCGGCCGGGTTCGAAAGAAGATCGTCCTGAGAAGGCGATGTCAGGCCGACAGCACCTTGAGGCGCTGGGCGAGACGCGACACCTTGCGGGAGGCCGTGTTCTTGTGGATCACGCCCTTGGTCGCGGCGCGCATCAATTCCGGCTCGGCTGCCTTGAAGGCGGCCTGTGCGGCAGCCTTGTCGCCCGAGGCGAGTGCCTCCTCGACCTGGCGGACGTAGGTGCGGACGCGCGAGCGGCGGTTCTTGTTGATCGCTGCGCGGCGAGCGATCTTGCGCGTTGCCTTTTTGGCCGAGGATGTGTTGGCCATGATGCCTCTCTTCTGATCTGGTCGGCGCACGCGGCGTGCCGCAGGGCGCAAAAAACAAACGGGCAGCCACGGGGCCGCCTCGGTTGGTGCGGCTTATAGTTCAGCTTTTCCGGCGCGTCAACGCCGCCTGGCGTTCTTTTTGGCCGATGCCACGGGTTTCGGTCGCTGGCCCGCAATGCCCTACCGGTTGGTGAAATTCGGCTTCCGTTTTTCGGCGAACGCCGCCATGCCTTCCTTCTGGTCTTCGAGCGCGAAAAGCGAATGGAAAAGGCGGCGTTCGAAGCGCAATCCCTCGGCAAGCGTCGTCTCATAGGCCCGGTTGACGGCTTCCTTGGCCATCATCACCGACGGCAGGGAGAAATCGGCGATTTTGGCCGCCGCCTTGACCGCCTCCTCGACCAGCTCGCCGGACGGAACGACCCGCGACACGAGGCCCGAACGCTCGGCCTCGGAGGCATCCATCATCCGTCCGGTCAGGCACATGTCCATCGCCTTCGATTTGCCGACGAACCGGGTCAGGCGTTGCGACCCACCCATGCCGGGAATGACACCGAGCGTGATCTCGGGCTGGCCGAATTTCGCCGTGTCGGCGGCAATGATGAGATCGCACATCATGGCAAGTTCGCAGCCGCCACCGAGCGCATAACCGGCCACCGCCGCGATGATCGGCTTTCGCGCCCGCGTGAACTCTTCCCAGCCGACGAAGAAGTCCTGGCTGTAGGCATCCGCATAGGAGATTGCCTGCATTTCCTTGATGTCGGCACCGGCGGCAAAGGCCTTGTCGGAACCGGTAACGACCATGGCGCCGATGCCAGGATCGGCGCAGAAAACGTTCACGGCTGCGACGAGTTCGGCAAGAATCTGGGAATTCAACGCATTGAGCGCCTTTGGCCGGTTCAGCGTGATCAGCCCGACCTTGCCGCGCCTCTCGATGATGATCGTCTCATAGGCCATTGGCTGTTCCTCCTTGCTCGACACCGGTCTAGCTCACGTCTGACACGTCCGGCAATAGAAGGTCGAGCGCCCGCTCTGCACGATCCGTTCGACATGGCCGCCGCAGCCGGGCTTGGGGCAAGGCTCGCCTTCGCGGTCGTAGACGGCGAAGGAATGCTGGAAATAACCCAGCGATCCATCGGTGTGCATGTAGTCGCGCAGCGAAGAACCGCCTGCCGCGATGGCATCTGAAATGACCGAGCGGATCGCCTCGGCGAGGCGTTCGCTTTGTTCCCTGGCCTTCTTGCCCGGCCTGGCGATGGTGCCCGCCTCGCGCAGCGGTGACAGGCCGGCGCGCCAGAGTGCCTCCGAGACATATATATTGCCTAGACCGGCGATCAGCCTCTGGTCGAGAAGCGCTGCCTTGAGCGGCGACCTGCGGCCTTTCAGCAACGAGGCAAGCAGAACGCCGTCCAGCGCATTGCCGGTGGGTTCAACGCCCAGTCCGGCGAGCATCGGATGCGTCTCCGGCGGCTCTTCACCAAACAGCATGAAACCGAAGCGGCGCGGGTCGTTGAAGATCACACGTGACCGCCCGCCGGCCGCGGAAACGACATGGAACACGACATGATCGTGCGCCGCGCTCTTCGAGCGTTCATGGTGGAACACGCCCGGTGTCTCGCCGTCGTCGCCGGTCTCGATGCGAAAGGAGCCGGACATGCCGAGATGGCAGATCAGCACCGGACCGCCCTGAATATGCATGGTCAGGTATTTGGCCCGCCGCCCAAGCGCCGTGATCGTCCTGCCGGTCAGCCGCTCCGAAAACCGATCGGGGAAGGGGAAGCGCAGATCGGGCCGTCTCATCTCGACCTTGGCCAGATGGGCACCTTCCAGGACCGGCTGCAGACCGCGCCGGACCGTTTCGACTTCGGGTAGTTCAGGCATGGCCGCCAATCGAGGCATGGAAGGATATGCCGTTGCGGCCGCGCCTCAGCGCGAGATGTTCGGCAACCGTCTCGCCGATATCGGCGAATGTCGCCCTAAGCCCTATGTCGCCGCCTTTGAGGCCAGGTCCAGTGCCGATGACCGGAATGCGTTCGCGCGTATGATCGGTGCCGCGCCAGGTCGGATCGTTGCCATGATCGGCGGTCAGGATGAGAAGGTCGCCTTGCTTCAGCTTCGCAAATGCCTCCGGAAGCCTCCGGTCGAAGGCCTCGAGCGCGGCGGCATAACCGGCGACGTCGCGGCGATGGCCGAATTCGGTATCGAAATCGACGAAATTGGCGAAGACGAGGTCGCCGTCGCCGGCCTCGTCCATCGCGAGCAGCGCCTGGTCGAACATGGCCATGTTGCCCGCGGCCTTGCGGACTTGCGAGATCCCGCGATGGGCGAAGATGTCGCCGATCTTGCCGACGGCGATGACGCGGCTGCCGCGCGCCGTCACCCGGTCGAGCAATGTCGGCTCGGGTGGCGGCACGGCGTAGTCACGGCGATTGTACGTCCGCTCGAAGGTGGCTGATGTCTCGCCGACGAACGGACGCGCGATCACCCGTCCGATCCTCAGCGGGTCGACCAGCCGGCGCACCACCTGGCAGAATTCATAGAGCCGCTCCAGACCGAAATGGGTCTCATGCGCGGCGATCTGCAGGACGGAATCGACCGACGTGTAGCAAATCGGCTTGCCGGTGCGGATGTGTTCCTCGCCGAAGCGCTCGATGATCTCGGTCCCTGGCGCATGGCAATTGCCGAGGATGCCGGGCACCTTGCCCTCGCGGATGATCGCCTCGGTCAGGTCGGCCGGAAAGGAGGGAACCGTGTCGGGGAAATAGCCCCAGTCGAAGCGCACCGGCAGGCCTGCGATCTCCCAGTGGCCGGAGGGCGTGTCCTTGCCGGTCGAAATCTCTTGCGCCGCGCCATGGAAGGCATTGGCGAGCAGGTCCGTCCCGAAATGCGTAAAACCCAGTCCTGTCGCCGTCTCGGCTGCCTTGCCAAGTCCCAGCGATGCCATATGGGGGACGAACAATGGTCCCTGACGAAGCCCTTCGCGATCCGCGCGCCCTTCCGCGCAAGCTTCGGCGATGTGCGCCAGCGTGTTGGCGCCGGCGTCGCCATAGCTTTCGGCGTCGGCCGCGCCGCCGATGCCGAAGGAATCCAGGACAAAGAGAAAAGCACGCGCCATCGGGTCGTTTGTTGCCAGTGTGGACGCCCAGACATAGGGTTCCACGGCGGCCTTGGCAATTCGGAAACCAAACGGCAACGGCTTGGCGCGATAGTCAAGTCCATGTCGCCCAAAAGTGTCGCCCAAAAGTGCGCGGCGGTTTTGGGGCAACGAGATACAGGCACGAAAAATCAGGTGTCGAGACGAGTTGGGCATGTCCATGGACGGAACAAAGGGCAAAGGCGGTTCTGTCATGAAGGCTGCGCTCAAGGCATGGATTGCCCTCATGGCTGTGAACGGCGCGTTCTGGTGTGGACCGGCATGGGCGGACTGGCGCGACGATATCGGCACATTTCGCATCGGCATCGTCGCCGAGCCTGGCGCCGGCAACACCGTTCCGGGGCTGGCGGTGTTGACGCAAGCCTTTAGCAATGCACTCGGCATGAAGGTCGAATTCGTCGTTGCCCGCGATTATGCGGCACTGATCGAGGGACAGGCCAATGCGCGGATCGAATACGCCATCTATTCGGCGACCGCCTACGCCACGGCGCTGCAACGCTGCGGATGCATCGAGCCGCTCGTGGCTCCGGTCGATTCCGACGGTGCGGCCGGCATCCGCTCGGTGCTGCTGACCAGGAATGGCAAACTGCCCGGCCTGGCCGGCATGGAGACCCACCGGATCGCCATGCCGCCGCCGGACAGCGTCGGCGGTTCGCTTCTGCCCTTGGCCGGCTTGGCCGCCGAGCACGTCGAGATCGCCGAAGATGCACAGTTCCTTGTCCATGCCCCCTCGGCGTCGGCGGCCGAAACCATGCTCGTCGACGGTCAAGCCGACGCCATGTTCGGCTGGGTGAAGGCAGCGGCCGACGGACAGCCGCGAGTGGCCGGGGGCACGCAGGCGCGGCTCGAGGCATCAGGCCTTTCGGCCCTTCAGGTGGTGTGGATCTCGGCTCTGCTGAGATACGGTCCCCATGCAGTGCGCAGCGATCTCGATCCGGAAGCCAAGCGTCGGCTGACCGTGTTTCTCACCAACCTCAAGTCGACGACGCCGGATGTCTACGATCTTCTGGAATCGAAGCATACCGGCGGCTTCATGCCCGTGGCTTCAAAGGATTATGCGACGGCGGAAGCCATCGTGCGCCTGGTGTCGGTCGATGGCGGTCGGCGATAAGGTTTTCAGCAGTCGCTGCAAGGAATCGTGGCGCTCCTGCGGGGGCGCAGATAATAGGTTTCGCCCATCGGGATCGTCGTTGTGAGAGATGGGGTCATTCCAAGCTTCTGCGGGCTGTCCGTCGTCCAGCCGATGATCGGCGTATAGTTCAGATTGCTTTCCACGCGGATCAGGAAGGTCCCGGCGACCTTGAGGGTTGTCGGAACCGTGGTGGTCGCGGGCAGGGCGGTGGCGATACTGTAGACGCCATTGACCACCTTGCGTGACCACACCACGTTCACCTTGGGCGGCGTATCGGTGGTGACCTGTATTGCGGTGATGGTGATGTTCGGCGTCGACCGGTTGTATGGTTGAAGGGTTACGCTGCCGATCTTCATGATGGCATCGAGGTCCGCCTTGACGATGGTCGGCTGTTGCGTCACGAGATCGGCGACCATGCTGCCGACGCGGCTGACCTTCTTGCTCGTCTCTATGGCCTGCGAAGCCTCCATGGTCATGAAATACATGACCAGCAGGATAGGCGCGATAAGCGCGAACTCGACCGCTGCGACGCCGCGGCGATTGGACCAGAACCGGACCGATTTGCCCCAGAGCCCTGCAATTCCCAGATGTGCCCCCGCACGCATCATACTCATTGCCTTTTTTCTTGTTGTTGCTTCCGTGATGGTCTCAATTGTCGAACGGCTCGTTCTGCCAGGTCACCGAAGCGAAATGCAGGGTCTTGTTGCCTCCCATCGACTGCGCCATCAAATCGGTCATGATGGGCCATTTGTAAAAGACCCGCAGCATGTTCCTAGATTCCGCCGCACCCGCCGTGACGGTAAAGGGCACATCGGCGCCGCTGTTCGTCAACTTGATGTCACCGGCCTGAATCCTGAAGCCGGCCAGGGCCGCGTCGGCGAATGTCGTGTATTGGCGAAGATCGACGCTCAACTGATTGGGACAATCCTGGGAAACGATGATTTCCAGCTTGTCGCAGATCATGTTCTTCAAATTGTCTCCGGCGACGTCGGCGGCCTTCAACTGGCCGGTGCGCAGCCGGCGCGCGACATCGTCGGTGATGTTGGCCATCACCTCCTGGCTGGCAAACGAGATGCAGCTTTCGAGGATAGCGAAAACGAGGAGCGCGAATGGCATGGCAAGCAGCGCGAACTCCAGCGCCGTACTGCCGCGCCGGTCGCGCACGAAGCGTTGGAAAGACCTGGCGCGCTCCACCTTGTGCTGACCTGTAGAGCTGAACTGCTTGCTCATGCGATGTTCCTGCCATCCCTGGACGGTGCTGACAGGTGTGTTAGCGCAAACCAATTGAGGTCCGGTTTGAATGATCGTTAAAGTCGGCGCGGGCGTTTTAACCAGGCGGTAACCTGGGCCATGGCGCGCTCCGTGCAGCCTATTTGCTGGCGCCCATCTCGGCTTCGGACGATTTCTCCGCCTCGCTCTTGTAGGAGCTTTCGCAATAGGGCGTGCACGACATGGTCTGGACTTCCGCGCGCCGGTAAATGCGAACCGACGAGGCTGCCTGGCGGACCACGGTTACCTGTGCGTCGACGATCGGGCTGCCGTCCTGGTCGAGAACCACGAGATTGGTGACACCGAAACCTTTGCCGGTGAGCACGACCGTCGAGGCATCCTGGACGGAAGCATCGGCGATTGCCGGGTTGCCCACGACGATCGTGTCGGCGGGGCGTGACAGTTTCACGATCTTGGCCTGATTCATGGTGACCTCGATGTCGGCGCCAGCCCTGGCGGGTGTAATCGAGCTGGCGGCGGCAAGAAGCGCGGCAATCAGGATTGAGGATCTCGGCACGGCCATCAAGGCGCTCCACGCAAGCGGACTGTTCAACGGAACATGAACGAGATTGGTGAACCAACGGTTAAGTCGGGTCGTCGCCGCCGTATGTAGTGGTCGGCATGGCTGCCCCCATGGCCGGATCCGCGCAGGGGCCGCAAGCTTCCCCAAGCCCTTGCCTTTTACGGCGTTGACCCGCGAAGCGGGATATTAGCCAGCGCTTAGTATGGAGTTAACCACGCACTTGGTTCGGGGCGGGAAAGGAATCGGTAAGGCTGTTTATTAAGCCGATCGAAAGAGCTTCTCCCTAGATTGGCAGCATCCGATCAACCATCACAGAAGTTGACGGAAGTGCTGTAACACGTGGAGTAGGAGCTCTCGAATGTCTAACCTTTTTGCACGTTTCGTGAAGGACGAATCCGGCGCGACCGCTATCGAATATGGTCTGATCGCCGCTCTCATCGCGCTCGCCATCATCACCGGCGCCGGCGCACTCGGCAATGCCATCAACGCCAAGTTCACCTCGATCGGAAGCACGCTGAACAGCAGCGGCAGCTAATCTGCTTATTGCTGATCGCTCGGATTGCATTCTGGACAGGGGCCGCCCCATGGCGGCCCCTGTCTTGTTTTACCTGTCTCGGGGGCGCAGCGGAAACGGTCGTCTTTTCACTACGGACCTCATCAATCGTTAATCGAACCAGCCTAGATTGAGTTTCTGTGGAATCCGCACAATAGGCACAATCGCCGATGCTTGAAGCCCTGATCTTCGTCGTCTTTCCGTTCTGCATGCTGTTTGCCGCGATTTCCGACATGCTGTCGATGACGATCGCCAATCGCGTGCCAGTGCTGCTTGTCGTCGTCTTCGCGCTGGTGGCGCCACTGACGGGCATGGAATGGGCGGCCTACGGCTGGCATTTCGCCGCCGGCGCCATCGTCCTGGCCGTCACGTTCGGTCTGTTCGCCTTGGGTGGCATGGGCGGTGGCGATGCCAAGCTGCTGGCAGCCACGGCCGTTTGGATGGGGTTCAACGTAAATCTCGTCGAATATCTTGTCGCCTCGACAATCATCGGCGGCCTTCTGACAATCGCGATCCTGCTTTACCGGAAATCGCCGCTGGCGGTTTTCACCGGACGCAATCCATTCCTGCGTCATTTCGCGGAAGAGTCAGCCGGTGTTCCCTACGGGATCGCGCTGGGCCTGGGTGGCCTGCTGACCTACCCGGATTCGCCTTTGATGGTGTGGGCGCTGGCAAGGCTGGCGAGCTGAATTCATTAAATTTCTTCGGCTGACATGCCTTGGACGCCGGCTTTGCGGAGCGGCAGCCCAGCTTTTCCGCGCCTCGCGGCGCGATCCATTCTAATTTATATAAACCTTAAATTAATCACGATCGTAAGCATTGCATTAACCTTGTTTTGACGATTGCCGCTGCAAAGTCCGGCTTGGCTAGGTGGTTTGCCAAGGGCGAGGGTTCGGACAGATGCCAGCATCCCGATTGATTATTCTGAGCGTGGCGGTGGCCGCGGCGGGCGGTGCCGGCTATGTCGCGAAAAACATGGTCGCTCCGCCGCCCCAGGTCGTCGTCGATGCTGGCCCACAGGCGCCCGCGGTGTCCCTGCAGGACGTGCTTGTGCTCTCGGGCGATGTCGCAATGGGCAACGCGCTCGAGAACAACATAACCTGGCAATCCTGGCCCGCTGACGGCATCAACGCGAATTTCATCACCAAGGCCACCGCTCCCGACGCTTTGGAGAAACTGAAGGGGTCGATTGCCCGCGTGGCGATGTATGCGGGCGAGCCCGTGCGGCGCTCCAAGCTGATCGGCGAGGGACAAAGCTTCATGTCGTCCATCCTGCCTTCCGGCATGCGGGCGGTCGCAACGACGATTTCGGCGGACACTTCGGCCGGCGGCTTCATTCTTCCAAACGATTTCGTCGACGTCATCATGACCCGCAGGGCCGATGCCAACAGCGGCGGCGCCGGCTTCAACACCGAGACCATCCTCAAGAATATCCGCGTCCTGGCAATCGACCAGACCATCCAGGAGGACGAGGAGGGCAAGAAGACCAAGGTGGGCCAGACAGCCACGCTGGAGCTGACGCCCAAACAGGCGGAGATCATCACCGTCGCCCAGCAGATGGCGGATCGCCTGACACTGGCGCTGCGGGCGATTACGGACACCCAGGAAAAGAATGTGGGCGAGGCCGACTATCTCGTTTCCGGCAATGGCCGCAAGGGGACAGTGAGATTGATCAAGTCGGGCGAAGTCTCCGAAGTAGGGGCAAGGAAATGAGGCTAATCGCTAAACTGCCGGCAATCGTCGCCACGGCATTCGGCCTGCTGCTCGTTGGAGCGAATGTGCAGGGCGTCGAGGCGAAGAGCACGCAGGTATCGGCTACGACAGCCACCCAGCGCGTCAAGCTCGGCCTCAACAAGTCGGTGGTCATAGACCTGCCGAGCGATGCCTATGACATTCTTGTCGCCAACCCCTCCGTTGCTGACGCGGTGACCCGCACCGCAAGGCGTATCTACCTCTTCGGCAAGGCCGTCGGCGAAACCAACATCTTCGTCTTTGGGCCGAACGGCGAACAGATCGCCAGCCTGGACCTGGCCATCGAGCGCGACGTCGCCGGCCTGGAGGATTATATCAGGCGCTTCCTTCCGACCTCGGCCGTCAAGGTGGAACTGCTGAATGACAACGTGGTTCTGACCGGCACCGTGGATACGCCGCTGGACGCGAAACGCGCCGTCGACCTGGCGACGATCTTCGTCTCGGGCGGTGAAGCGACGACGGGACAGTATTCGCAGACTGCGGCAGGCGGCTCGGCCCAGAGCGGTGTCGACATCAACAACCCGGACCAGGAGCGCCGCGTTTCCAAGATCGTCAATCTCTTGCAGATCATCGGCGACGATCAGGTAACGCTCAAGGTGACAGTGGCCGAAGTCAGCCGTTCCGTGATGAAGCAGCTCGGCGTCAACTTGATCGGCAACGGCGGCAGCAATGGCATCAGCTATGGTGCGATCAGCGACAATTTCTCGGGATTGGGTAAGCAGCTGTCGCATTCAGGCCTCAGCATCGGCAACTCGGCACTGATGGCCTATATCAACGCCATGGAGGAGTCCGGGGTCATGAAGACGCTGGCTGAGCCGACCTTGACCGCCGTATCCGGCGAGAAGGCGACCTTCAAGGTCGGTGGCGAATACAACATGGTGACCGGGGTCTCCCAGAACGTATCCACTGACAACCAGACTGGCCTGACAACCTATTCCATCGACAAGATCGAGTATGGCATCGGCCTGGAATTCCAGCCGGTCGTGCTGTCTCCCGGCCGCATCAGCCTGAAGGTCAGAACCTCGGTTTCGGAGCCAACGACTGAAGGATCCGTGCCGCTTTCCAATGGTGTGACGAGCCCAGGTACGAATCTCCTATCGCTGCGCAAGCGCCTTGCCGATACGACGGTCGAACTGCCCTCAGGCGGTTCCATGATGATCGCCGGCTTGGTTCGCGACGATGTCAGGCAGGCCGTCAACGGCTTGCCCGGGTTGACAAAGATTCCCGTCCTTGGTGCGCTCTTCCGCAGCAGGGACTTCGTCCGCAACGAAAGCGAGCTCGTCATCATCATCACGCCCTATCTGGCTCGGCCGGTAGCACGCAATGATCTCGCCAAGCCGGACGACAATTTCAACCCGCCGAGCGACGGCGCCGGCATGTTCTTGGGCAAGGTCAATCGCGTCTACGGCACCATGCAGACCGACAGGCCCAACGGCCGCTATCACGGCGTTGTCGGCTTCATCTACAAGTGAACGGGAAAGCACACATGTCTCAGTCAGCATTGAAGGCAAGGACCATGGCGATGTGCTCCGGCCGTTCTCGGAGCCTGCGGGCGCTTCCGATCATGGCGGTGGCGCTGTCGGCTCTGCTGGCCGGTTGTGCCCAGCGCGACAGCGTTACCGTCGGCGCCATCCCCGATGACTATCGCACCAATCATCCGATCGTCATCGCGGAGAAGAACCAGAAGATCGATCTTCCTGTCGGCGCCGGCGACCGTGGCATGACCGGCTCGCAGCGCGACACGCTTCTTGGTTTCCTCGATGGCTACGACAAGAGCGCGGCTCCGGCATTGACGATCCAGGTTCCAAGCGGGTCGGCCAATGAGGTCGCCGCGACAGCGGCCGGCCGTGATTTCGCCCGGCTCGCGGTCGCCGCCGGCGTCAAGCGCAACCGGATCGTCGTGGTCCCCTATCAGGCTGGATCGAGCGAGGCATCGGCCCCCGTTCGCGTCTCTTATATCGCGGTGAGGGCACAGACCGACAAATGCGGACGCTGGCCCGCTGACCTGGTGGAAACGTCTGAGAACAAGCACTACGCCGACTTCGGCTGCTCCTACCAGAACAATCTTGCCGCCCAGATGGCCAATCCAAATGATCTTCTCGGGCCCCGCAAGCAGACCACCATCGACGCGGAAAATCGTGGTGCGGTTATAGACGTGTACCGAAGCAGGGGCATTTCGACTGAATTCCTCGGCAACTCGGAAGTGACTTACTAAGCCGCCCTCGGAAAGAAGCGACGCCACGAACAGGCCACGGAAAGAGCATGACCATGAGCAACCTTGCCTATGACGCCACCGTGGAGGGCGGTGATACCTCGCTGCAGGACGTCGCCGCGATGCAGGCGTTGCGGCCGGTTCCACGTATTTCGATCCAGGCATTCTGCGAAACGGAGGGCGTTGCCAATCCGGTCCAGCGCGCCGGCGAGGACCGCCGCATGACCAAGGCGCATCTCAAGGTTCATATGGGCGGTGTTCCCACCGCCATCGAGTTCTACCAGTCGGCGCCGACACCGAACCTGATTCTGCTGGAATCACGCAGCGAACCCAAGCAATTGCTGGAGCAACTCGCCCAGCTCTCGGAATATTGCGATCCATCCTCGAAAGTGGTGGTGATCGGCCACTACAACGACGTTGGTCTCTATCGCGAACTCATCCGCTCCGGCATCTCGGAATATGTCATCGCGCCGGTGTCGATGGCCGACGTCGTCAGTGTCGTGTCGTCGATCTTCGTCGATCCGGAAGCTGAACCGCTCGGCCGCTCGGTCGCCTTCGTCGGCGCCAAGGGCGGCGTCGGTTCTTCCACGATCGCCCACAATGTCGCCTGGGCAATGTCCTCCCTGTTCAAATCCGAGGTCGTTGTGGCCGACCTCGATCTCGCCTTCGGCACCGCCAACATCAATTTCGATCAGGATCCGGCGCAGGGCATCGCCGAGGCTGTGTTCTCGCCCGAGCGCATCGACGAAGTCTATCTCGACCGGCTGCTGACCCAATGCGCCGAACATCTGTCGCTGCTCGCGGCGCCCTCGACGCTGGAACGCGTATACGATTTCGATCCCGATGCCTTCGTGCAACTTGTCGATACCGCGCAGCGCAGCGTGCCGCTCCTTGTGCTCGACGTTCCCCATATCTGGACCGGATGGGCCAAGAACACGCTGGTCAAGGCCGACGAGATCGTCATCACGGCAACGCCGGAACTGGCCAATCTGCGCAACACCAAGAACCTGGTCGACATGTTGAAGCGGCTTCGCCCGAACGACCCGCCGCCGAAATTGATCATCAACCAGGCCGGCGTTCCCAAGCGGCCGGAGATATCGCCATCCGATTTCGCCGAGCCGCTCGGCCTGACACCGATGTCGGTCATCGGCTTTGATCCCGTACTGTTCGGCAATGCAGCGAACAACGGACGCATGCTGGGCGAGATGGACGCCAAGAACCCGGTTGTGGCCACCATCAACGAAATTGCTCATGTGCTGACCGGCCGCAGCGAAATCCGGGCGAAAAAGAAGGCTGGCCTGGGCAGTCTGCTCGGCAAGCTCTCGCGCAACAAGAAGTGACGCAATGGGGTCGGTAGTCGGTCATGTTCGGTAAAAGAGGCAACGACGACGGCAACCGGTTCACGCCGGAATTTCGCCAGCCGGCATCGGTCGCGCCGGCCGCCGCGGTTTCGGCGGACACCGCGGTTCTTGCCCGGCCCGCGCCCACGGCTCAGCCGAGCGCGCCTGTCGCGCCACCGGCCAGGCGCGCGGTCGAGGCGCCACCGATGGCGCCGGAACCAAGGAAAGGCCGCGAAAAGAGCGAAACCTACTACGATACCAAGAGCCAGGTTTTCTCGGCCCTCATCGATACGATCGACCTGTCGCAACTCGCCAAGCTCGATCCCGAAACCGCCCGCGAGGAAATCCGCGACATCGTCAACGACATCATCGCGATCAAGAACTTCGCGATGTCGATCGCCGAGCAGGAAGAACTGCTCGAGGACATCTGCAATGACGTGCTTGGCTATGGGCCGCTCGAGCCGTTGCTCGCGCGCGACGACATCGCCGACATCATGGTCAACGGGTCCAAGAACGTCTACATCGAAGTCAACGGCAAGGTCGAACAGACCAGCATCCGCTTCCGCGACAACCAGCAGCTGCTCAACATCTGCCAGCGCATCGTCAGCCAGGTCGGCCGCCGCGTCGATGAATCCAGCCCGATCTGCGACGCCCGTCTTCCCGACGGGTCGCGCGTCAACGTCATTGCGCCGCCGCTGGCCATCGACGGCACCGCGCTCACCATCCGCAAATTCAAGAAGGACAAGCTGACGCTCGATCAGCTGGTCAAGTTCGGCGCCATCTCTCCGCAAGGGGCCGAAGTTCTCAAGATCATCGGCCGTGTTCGCTGCAACATCGTCATCTCGGGCGGCACCGGCTCCGGCAAGACGACGTTGCTCAACTGCCTGACCAACTACATCGACCGTGACGAGCGCGTCATCACCTGCGAGGATTCGGCTGAACTGCAGCTGCAGCAGCCGCATGTCGTGCGCCTGGAAACGCGTCCGCCCAACCTCGAGGGCGAGGGCGAGGTGACGATGCGCGACCTGGTCAAGAACTGCCTGCGCATGCGGCCCGAACGCATCATCGTCGGCGAAGTGCGCGGACCCGAGGTCTTCGACCTTTTGCAGGCGATGAATACCGGCCATGACGGCTCGATGGGGACGATCCACTCCAACAGCCCGCGCGAATGCCTGAACCGTATCGAATCCATGATCGCCATGGGCGGCTATTCGCTGCCGCAGAAAACGGTGCGCGAAATCGTCGTCGGCTCCATCGACGTGATCATCCAGGCGGCGCGCCTGCGCGATGGATCGCGCCGCATCACCCATATCACCGAAGTGATCGGGATGGAGGGCGACGTCATCATCACGCAGGATATCGTCCTCTACAACATCAAGGGCGAGGACGCCAACGGCAGGCTACTGGGTGAGCACGTCTCGACCGGCATCGGCCGCCCCCATTTCTGGGAGCGGGCTCGATACTATGGCGAGGAGCAGCGTCTCGCCACAGCGCTCGAGGCTATGGAGAAACGTGCTGACTGACGCATCCGCAGGCGTGAAGGTTCTGGTCGATGTTTGGAATTGACGGCACCGTATTGGCGTTTGTCGTGCTCGCCGGCTTCAGCGCCGGCGCGGTCGCCTATGCATTCCTGTTCACCCAGATCAGCAATGAGAAACAGGCCGGAAAGCGGCTTGAAACGATCAAGGCCGCCGAGACGGACCGTTCTGTCGTCAAGGCGACGCGCGACCGCGCGGCGGACGCGGCCAAGCGCCGTAAATCGGTGCAGGATTCGCTGAAGGAACTCGACGAGAAGCAGAAGACCAAGGACAACGCCGTCAAGAAGCCGCCGCTGAAAGCCCAGCTTCGCCAGGCTGGGATGAAGGTGCCGATCGAGCGGTTCTATATCTATTCGGCCATATGCGGCCTCGCGCTGGCAATCGTCGCGTTCGTGGCTGGTGCGCCGATGATTGTCTTGCCGGGCGTGCTGCTCGCCGGAGCGCTCGGCCTGCCGCGTTGGTTCGTTTCTTTTCGTCGCATTCGCCGCGTCAAGGCATTCCTCAACGAATTTCCAAATGCGCTCGACATCATCGTGCGGGCGGTCAAGTCCGGCCTGCCGCTGAACGACGCCATACGCCTGATCGCCAATGAATCGCCTGAGCCCGTGAAGACCGAGTTTCGCCGGATAGTCGATTCGCAGCAGATGGGAATGTCGATCCCCGACGCGACCTTGCGCATGCCCGAAACCATGCCATGCACAGAGGCGAGTTTCTTCGGCATCGTCATCCAGATCCAGTCGCAGGCCGGCGGCAATCTCTCCGAGGCGCTGGGCAACCTTTCGCGCGTGTTGCGCGACCGCAAGAAGATGAAGGCCAAGGTCGCGGCCCTGTCGATGGAAGCGAAAGCGTCCGCCGCCATCATCGGCGCCTTGCCTTTCATCGTCGCCTTTCTCGTCTATCTCTCCAGTCCCAACTATCTGATGCCGCTGTTCACGACCAGCGTCGGCCATTTGATACTCGGTTTCGCCGCCGTCTGGATGTCGATCGGCATCTTCGTGATGCGCAAGATGATGAACTTTGAAGTCTAGGGCCGTGGCATGACCGAACAAGCCATCAAATCACTGACGGATCCCAGCTTCCTGATTGCGCTGCTGGTTGCCATCGCCGTGTTCGCAACCGTCTTTACGCTGCTGCCGGCGTTTGGCGGAAACCCGCTCAAGGCGCGCATGAAGTCGGTCGCGCTGGAGCGTGATGAGCTTCGCGCCAAGCAGCGCGCGCGGCTAGCGACCGAGGCCGATCGCCGCCGCAAGGGTCTGCGCGAGCAACAGTCGGTCGGCATGCGCAACATTGTCGACCGGCTCGATCTACGGCGTGCGTTGGCCGACGAGGCCACCTTGCAGAAGCTCAAGGTTGCCGGCTTTCGCGGACAGAACCCGCTGACGCGTTTTCTGTTCTTCCGCCTGGTGCTTCCTTTTGTCGGCTTCGCGCTCGGTCTGATCTATATTTTCGTGCTCGGAGGATTGCCCGACAAGCCGTTGGTGGTCCGGCTGTTCGTATGCATCCTGGTTGCCTATGGCGGCTTCTACACGCCGGTCCTCTACGTCAACAACCGTGCGACCAAGCGCAAGCAGTCGATCCAGATGGCGTGGCCGGATGCGCTCGACCTGATGCTGATCTGCGTGGAATCCGGTATGTCGGTGGAAGCCGCACTGCGCAAGGTCGCCGACGAGATCGGCGCGCAGTCGGTGGCCCTGGCGGAAGAATTCATCCTGACCAATGCCGAGCTCTCCTATCTGCAGGAGCGCAAGCAGGCTTATGAAAACCTGGCCAGTCGCACGGGGCTGGAATCGGTCAAGTCGGTATCGCAGGCGCTTGTCCAGGCCGAGCGCTACGGCACGCCGGTGGCGCACGCGCTGCGCGTGCTTGCCGCGGAAAGCCGCGACATGCGCATGAACGCCGCCGAGAAAAAGGCGGCCGCCCTGCCGCCCAAACTCACCGTGCCGATGATCTTGTTCTTCCTGCCGGTGCTGTTCGCCATCATCCTGGGGCCGGCGGGCATCCAGGTCAGCCAGCGCGGCATCTTCGGCGATCATTCCGGGGCGGCCGCGTCGACCAGCCAGTAAACCAACGCAGAATCCGTCCGCGGAAACAAAAGCCGCGCTGCAATCGAGCGCGGCTTTTTACGATTTACGGCAAGCGCGGCGATCAGTTGGTGGCGGTTTTCGCCGGTTTCGCCTTGTCCTGATCCTTCAGCTGGCTCCAGGCGTTCTGCTGGGCCAGCATCTGCCTGAGATAGGCGACGTTGGCCTGTGCCTGATCGGGCGAAAGTTCCTGCGAGGCGATCTTTTCGGCTTCGTCGAAACGGCCCTGCAGGCCGACGACGAGCGCCAGGTTCTGGCGCACCCGGCTATCGGCGTTCGGCTGCTGGGCCGCCGACCGCATATAGGTTTCGGCGGTGCGCAGATCCCCTTCCAGCACATAGGACATGCCGAGATTGGAAAGGATCGAAGGCTCGTTGGGCTTGAGTTCGAGGGCCTTGCGGTAAAGCTGGCGCGCTTCATCCTTCTGGTTGAGCTGATCAAGTATGGCTCCTTCGGCGGAGACCAGCCTCCAGTCGGGATATTCCGGCGTCTGTGCGCGGCGCACCGCATCGAGCGCCGCCTCGAACTGGCCGTTGGCGGCCAGTGCCTTGCCGTAGGCGGCGAGTACGTCGCGGTCCTTGGGATAGGCGATCGCCAGCTTGCGCATCACGGCGAGTGACTGGTCGGCATCGCCATCCATCTGCAGCGCGGCCGCGAAGTTGGTCGCGATACGCTTGTCGTTGGGACTCCTGGCGTAGGATTGGCCGAGTGCTGCCGTGGCATTGTGTAGTTCTCCCGCCGACATCGTCTCCAGCGGCTTGCCGCTGGTGCGTCCGATCGAGCCGGTGGTGAGCTTGTCGGTTGCGCATCCCGCGACACCTGCCGCGAGCGCCAGCATGAACGCCGTGGTGATGAGCCGCTTTCCCCGGATGTTTATCGTGCGGTTGGTCGGCATCGGCACCCTGGGCCTCCATTCATACGTGTGGCCATTGCGTGGCCATCTTCCCTCCAGCAGAAATATTCTGTTAACCCTAACGGAGGGTTAAGAAGCGCCGACTCGGGCGAGCTCGGCAGGAGAAACATCTGATGTCCGTAGAACTGGTCGAGAACAAGCTGAAGAACCCGCTGCCGATCCATCTGGTCGCCAGGGACGGCCTGGAGGTGGCCGGTCTGTCGCCGTCCATTGTCGCCTGGGCCAAGGCAAACGGCTTTTCCGGCGAGGCCGGCAGGACGCTGGTCGTGCCCGGTGAGAACGGAGTGCTCGCGGGCGCCCTGTTCGGTCTTGGTGACGGCGAGGGCGCGCTTGCCATCGGCGCCCTGGCGAAAACCTTGCCGGAGGGCGACTGGCATTTCGCGTCCAAGCCGGCCCAGCCGGAATTGGCGGCTCTTGCAATCGTGCTCGGCGGTTATGTCTTTACCCGCTACGGCAAGAAGCCGGGCAAGGCGCTGCGCTTCGACCTGCCTGCCGGCGTCGACGCAAAACGTGTTCGTAGTATAGCCGACGGCGTCTTCCTGGCTCGCGACCTTGTCAACACGCCGACCAGCGACATGGGGCCGGACGATCTGGAGAGGGCGGTGCGGACCCTGGCTGGGACCCACAAGGCCGAAGTCTCCGTCATCAAGGGCGACGACCTGCTCACACAGAATTTCCCGATGATCCACGCCGTCGGTCGCGCCTCGTCCGGTGCGCCGCGCCTGATCGACATGACATGGGGGCAGCAAGGCGCACCGAAGGTGACCCTGGTCGGCAAGGGTGTCTGCTTCGACACTGGCGGTCTCGACATCAAGCCTTCTTCGGGCATGCTCCTGATGAAGAAGGACATGGGCGGCGCCGCCAACGTGCTTGGCCTGGCCTCGATGATCATGGCGGCTGGGCTCAAGGTGCGGCTGCGAGTGCTGATCCCCGCGGTCGAGAATTCGATTGCCGGCAATGCCTTCAGGCCCGGCGACGTGCTGGCGAGCCGCAAAGGCATCTCAGTCGAGATCGGCAATACGGACGCGGAAGGGAGGCTGGTGCTGGGCGATGCGCTGGCGCTTGCCGACGAGGAGGAACCGCGGCTTCTGATCGACATGGCGACCCTGACCGGAGCAGCCCGCGTCGCGCTTGGCCCCGACCTGCCGCCCTTCTACACCGATGACGAGGCGCTTGCCTCGGAGCTGGCAGCGGCATCGCTGGCAGTCGAGGATCCGCTGTGGCGCATGCCGCTATGGCGGCCCTACGATGCGAAATTGTCGTCGAAGATCGCCGACATCAACAATGTCACCACGGACGGCTTCGCAGGTTCGATCACCGCAGCGCTGTTCCTCAAGCGCTTCGTCGAAAAGTCGGCAAGCTGGGCGCATTTCGACATCTTCGCCTGGAACCCCGCCGATCGCCCCTACGGCCCCGCCGGTGGCGAGGCGCAAGGGATCCGGGCGCTGGAGCGGATCATCTCGACGCGCCATGGCTGATGCGCAAGCAGAGCCGGCAAATTGCAGAAACTGAAACGGAACCGAAACAATTTGCCGTCATCATGGCGCGATGTCGATTGCGATGCGCCCGAGCCAAGCCTTGCGACTGTGGCAGCAGGTGATGCTGTCGCAGGTGCGCGAGGACGCGCCTGATCTCACCATGCGCCAGACGGCGATCCTGTTCACCATCTATCTCGATCCGCCGCCGCACACCGTACGCGGGCTTGCCGCCCGCCTCAACGTCACCAAGCCGGTCATCACGCGCGCGCTCGACACGATGGGCGCGCTGAAACTGGTGTCGCGCCATCGCGACGAGCTCGACAAGCGCAATGTCCTGATCAAGCGCACCGTCGAAGGCGCGCTCTTTGTCGAGCGCTTCGGCGATGGTATCATTGCCAAGGCCCACGACCTGCCGATCTGACTGTAGTGCCCATTCAACAAGGTTGCCGATTTGACCGCCCACGACGCACGCCTTCATGCCTTCCGCTCCGATCTGGCCGATGCCAGGTTGAAAGGAGAGGTCGTTGCCGACCGTTTCGTAGCGGGTCGGCCAGCGCGGATTTCGGTCCCGGTGGCCGATATCCGCAAGGCGCCGACGCTGGATTCGGGCATCAACACGCAAGCTCTGTTCGGCGACGATGTCCTGGTTTTCGAGGATAGAGAAGGCTGGGCCTGGATCCAGACCGAGCGAGACGGCTATGTCGGCTATGTCGCCGACGTTATGCTGGGCAGGCGGGACCGTGCGCCCACCCATATCGTCTCGGTGCCGCGTACGTTCCTTTATCCCGGCCCGGATCTGCGCTTTCCGATCGCCGGGCAACTGTCGACGGGATCGACGGTAACCGTGACGGGTGCCGCCGAAACACGCGGCACGCACTATGCGCTGCTGCCCTCCGGTGAAGCCATGATCGCTGGCCATCTGCGGCCGATCGGCGAAGTGGCTGGCGACTATGTGTCCGTGGCCGAGACGTTTCTCGGCACGCCCTATCTGTGGGGCGGTGTTTCCGGCTTCGGCATCGATTGCTCCGGCCTGGTGCAACTGGCCATGCGCATGGCCGGCAGGGAGGTGTTGCGCGATACCGACATGCAGGCCGCTTCGATCGGCGAGCCGCTTCAGCCGGGTCCTGATTTTTGGGGGCTGCGACGCGGTGACCTGGTGTTCTGGAAAGGTCACGTCGCCATCATGACCGACGCCGAAACCATGATCCACGCCAACGGCCACACCATGCTTGTGTCGCGCGAAGGGCTGAAGGAAGCCATCGCCCGCATCGGCTATCTCTATGGCGCGCCGACGGGGTTCCGGCGCCCGTAAGGCTTTTCGGTCCCCTTTTGTTCCGATTCCGCTTGGCGATTGCCTGCCGCCGCGCTACCTCTGACGCGTGACCGAGCTGCCTCGCCTCGCCGACCAGAATGCCGCCGTCGTCCTGCCCGAGCCATTCGTAAAATGGTTCGGCGAGAAAGGCTGGTCGCCGCGCGCCCATCAGATCGAACTCCTGGCGAAGGCCCAAGCCGGGCAATCGGTGCTGTTGATCGCGCCGACCGGCGCCGGCAAGACGCTGGCCGGCTTCCTGCCGTCGCTGACCGAACTGGCCGTCAGGCCAAGGCGAAAACCAGGCCAGGCGCGGCGCGGCATCCACACGCTGTACATTTCGCCGTTGAAGGCACTGGCCGTCGACATCGAGCGCAATCTCGGCAAGCCAGTCGAGGAGATCGGCCTGCCCGTGTCCATCGAAACACGCACCGGCGACACCCCCGCCCACAAGCGCCAGCGCCAGAAACTTGCGCCGCCCGATATCCTGCTCACCACGCCCGAGCAACTGGCGCTGCTGATCGCGGCAGGCGATGCCAGACGCTTCTTCGAGGATCTGCGCTATGTCGTGCTCGACGAATTGCATTCGCTGGTGACATCGAAGCGCGGCCATCTGCTGGCGCTTGGGCTGGCGCGACTGCGCAGCTTTGTCCCTGGCCTTCAGACGATCGGGCTGTCGGCGACTGTGGCCGAGCCGGACGAATTGCGGCGCTGGCTGGTCAGCCAGAACCCGCCGGGTGGCATGGCGGAATTGATCATTGTGACGGGCGGCGCGAAGCCCGAAATCTCGATCCTCGATTCCGAGGAGCGGGTACCTTGGGCGGGGCACTCGGCGCGCTACGCCACGCCGGAAATCTACCGCGAGATCAAGCGCCACAAGACGACCTTGCTGTTCGTCAACACACGCAGCCAGGCGGAGCTGCTGTTCCAGGAGTTGTGGCGGGTCAACGAGGACACCTTGCCGATCGCCCTGCATCACGGCTCGCTCGATGTCGCCCAGCGCCGGCGCGTCGAGAAGGCGATGGGCGAGAACGCGCTGCGCGCCATCGTCGCCACCTCGACGCTCGATCTCGGCATCGACTGGGGCGATGTCGATCTGGTCGTGCATGTCGGTGCGCCGAAGGGCGCCAGCCGGCTGGCGCAGCGCATCGGCCGTGCCAACCACCGCATGGATGAGCCGTCGAAGGCGATCCTGATCCCCGCCAACCGTTTCGAGGTGCTGGAATGCCGGGCCGCGCTCGACGCCAATTATCTCGGCGCGCAGGATACGCCGCCGCTGGTCGATGGCGGGCTCGACGTGCTGGCCCAGCATGTCCTGGGTTGTGCCTGCGGGGCGCCATTCCGCGCCGATGACCTGTATGAAGAGGTGCGAACGGCGGCACCCTATACCGGCCTCGATCGTCCGACATTCGACCGCGTCGTCGATTTCGTCGCCACCGGCGGTTACGCGCTGAAGAATTACGAGCGCTATGCACGCATCCGCCTGAACAAGGATGGACTGTGGCGCGTATCCAATCCGCGTGTCGCCCAGCAATACAGGCTGAATGTCGGCACCATCATCGAGGTGCCGGCGCTCAACGTCCGTTACGTCAAGGCCGGCAGCAAAGGCTCGGCGTCGCACGGCGGCCGCGTGCTCGGCAAGATCGAGGAGGCGTTCCTCGAAACCTTGACACATGGCGATACCTTCATGTTCGCCGGCAAGGTGCTGCGCTTCGAAGGCATCCGCGAAAATGAATGCTTCGTCTCGAACGCGCCGGGCAGTGACGCCAAGGTGCCCTATTATGGCGGCGGCAAGTTTCCGCTCTCGACCTACCTTGCCGAGCAGGTCCGCATCATGCTGGACGATCCGCAGCGCTGGAAGAAGCTGCCGGAGCAGGTGGCCGACTGGCTGCGGTTCCAGTCGGACAAATCGATGCTGCCCAAGCGCGACGATTTGCTGATCGAGACCTTTCCGCGCGGCAACCGCCACTATCTGGTCGCCTATCCCTTCGAGGGCAGGCTCGCGCACCAGACGCTTGGCATGCTGCTCACCCGTCGCCTCGACAGGGCCGGCGCCAGGCCGCTCGGCTTCGTCGCCACCGACTATGCGCTCGCCATATGGTCACTGGGCGACATGGGCGCGATGTTCAAAGCGAGGAAACCGTCGCTCGGCGCGCTGTTCGACCAGGATATGCTGGGCGACGATCTCGAAGCCTGGCTGGCCGACAGCTGGCTTCTCAAGCGCACTTTCCGCAATTGCGCGCTGATCTCCGGCCTGATCGAAAAACGCCACCCCGGCCAGGAGAAGAGCGGCCGGCAGGTCACGGTGTCGACCGACCTGATCTACGATGTGCTGCGCAGCCATGAGCCGGACCACATCCTGCTTCAGGCGACGCGTGCCGACGCGGCGACCGGCCTGCTCGATGTCAGCAGACTTGCCGACATGCTCTCGCGCATCCAGGGTCGAATCATGCATAAGGCGCTCGAACAGATTTCGCCGCTTGCCGTGCCGATCATGCTCGAGATCGGCAAGATGCCGGTCAATGGCGAGGCCGATGAAACGCTGCTGATGGATGCGGCGACGCTGGTCGAAGAGGCCATGGGCCCGGGGATGGTTGACGAATGAACTTTTCGCTGGCGCGCGCATCGCTGATCGGCGAGGCCGACCTTGTCGGCATCGCGGGCGAGCGCGCGGTCTGCGATCCGCGCGGCGTGCTCTATTTTCCCGGGCTCAGGCTGCTAACAGTATCGGACCTGCATCTGGAGAAGGGGTCGTCGCTGGCAAGGCGCGGTACGCTGATCCCGCCCTACGATACCGGCGCGACCCTGCTGCGGCTGCAGGCGGTCATATCAGACTATCAGCCGTCGATCGTCATCAGCTTAGGTGACTCCTTCCATGACGGCGGCGGCGCCGAGCGCATGCATCAAAGCTTCCGCGAACGGCTGGAAGCGCTGATGGCAGGCCGTGACTGGTTCTGGGTCGCCGGCAATCACGACCCGGAAGCGCCCGCGGACCTGCCCGGCGAGACCGTGCGGGAACTGGCCATAGGTTCGCTGCTGTTCCGGCACGAGCCGTCGAAGGTGCGGGTCGAGGGCGAAATATCCGGCCACCTCCATCCCTGCGCCCGCATCGTGCAGCAAGGCCGTTCGGTGCGGCGGCGCTGCTTTGCCAGCGACGGCGGCCGCATGATCATGCCGGCCTTCGGCGCCTATACCGGTTCGCTCAACGTGCTCGACCGAGCCTATGCCGGCCTGTTCCGGCTGGAATCGTTGATGGCCTACATGCTGGGTACCGACCGCATCTTCGCAATCTCCCGCTCGATGCTGCGGCCAGGCTGAGATCTATCGCCTATAATAGAGCATGACCGTGTGCTTCGCCTCGGCGAAGAACAGCCAGCGCTCGACCAGCATGCCGGCGAACTGGACGATCGCGGCGAGCGCCGACAACACCGCCGCAAACGGCCACGGCAAGGCGAAGGCGGCGATCAGCAGCAGGATCGGCAAACCGAAGGCCAGCGCCTGCGCGATCCGACGCAGCTTCGCGCTATGCTTGCGCGCGATGCGGAAACCCATTTCCTTGAGCAGGTAGTTCTCCTCGGTATGCGGCCATTCCAGGGATTGCACCATCCCGCCGGCGAGCCCGGTCGCGGTGTTGGCGTTGGTCGGGATTTCAAGCTGGTCGTTGTGGCGCCAGGTCGCCAGCTTCCAGCCCCAGCCAAGCAAGATGAGCAGTACCGAAGCTGCAAGCGGGATAGTCGAACCAAGCGCAAAGCCTTGCAGCAGGGCATTCACAAGCGCGCAGCCGCTCATCGCCGAGAAGATGAGATAACCGGGCAAGGTGTAGGGGCTGTGCCACTGCGCAATCGGCTTCAGCGATGCATAGATCATGCCGGTCATGCAGACCGTAGCGATGGCGCCGAAGGTGGACAGAAGCCCCGCGGCCGCCACCCAGCCGTCGAGCCGGCCAAGGAAGATCCAACCCACACCGAAAAGGCCTGCGGGAATGAAGGTCGCGACCGAGGCGACACCTTCGCGCGACAGCCACGAACTGCGCCATTGCGAGAACGCCCGCCAGGCACGTTCGGGTCGGCCGAGATGGCCGGTCGACGACAACAGGCCGGCCGCGATCATGCCGAGCGCCAGTCCCATTCCGACGAAGCCCAACCAGAAATCAGGGGCGATGAAGCCGAGCGGGCCGAGCACGCCGAGCAGTGCGAGCAGCCCATAGCCGGCACCCGTGGCGGTGGTGAAGAAGACGACCGAAAAAGCTGGATGCATGGATGGTCAGCTCGAAAGCATGCGGTCGACCCAGCCAAGGAAACCGCCCTCGGCCCGCACCGGCTCCAGCGCGGGAGCGGGCACCGATGCGGCGCGTTGCGTGTGAGCGCGCGGCGGCAGATATTTGTTGGTCGGGTGATAGTCGAGTTCGGGCATCAGGTCGACACCGCCCCGCTCCGCCACCAGTTGCGAAACGGGGGATTGGGGATCGCCGAGGTCGCCGAAATGCCGGGCGCTGGTCGGGCAGGCGGCGACGCAGGCCGGCAGGCGGTCCTCTTCGGCCAGATTGTCGTTGTAGATGCGGTCGACGCAGAGCGTGCATTTCTTCATCACGCCGACATCCGTATCGAACTCGCGCGCGCCGTAAGGGCAGGCCCAGCTGCACAGTTTGCAACCGATGCACTTGTCCTCGTCGATCAGCACGATGCCGTCGGAGGCGCGTTTGTAGGAGGCGCCCGTCGGGCAGACGGTGACGCAGGCCGGCGTCTCGCAATGCAGGCAGGAGCGCGGGAAGTTCACCGTGCGTCCACCCATCTCCGTGATGTGCTCGTAGCTGTGGACGCGGTTGAACCAGACCCCGTCGACATGGCCGCCATAAGGGTCGATGTCGGTCAGCGGCGCCATGTGGCCGCCGGTGTTCCACTCCTTGCAGGCGGTGACGCAGGCTTGGCAGCCGACACAGGTGTCGAGGTCGATGACGAGGCCAAGCTTCTTGCCGCCTGGACTGGGAAGACAGGTCATTCGGCCGCCTCTCTTGCCTGCCGGAACCCGGCGCCGAAAGTGAGCTTGTCGGGCGAGGGTTCGAAATGCGGCGGCTGGTGAAAACGCTCGAATTGCGGTTCGGTGAAGCCGGCCTCTTCAGCCGCGCATTTGACGATGCGGACGCGCAGATCGAACCACGCGGCTTGTCCCGTGACCGGATCGGAATTCGAATAGCGTTTGCCGCTGGCGTCAGCAGAAGTCTGGTCACCGATGATGTGGTTGAGGAGGAAGCCGCGATTGCTCTCGGCGGCATCGTCCTTCAGCCCCCAGCTGCCGCGCCTTTTGCCGATCGCGTTCCAGGTCCAGACCGTGCTCTCGTTCACCCCGTCGACCAGCTTGATCTGCCCCTTCACCTTGCCGTTGACGCTCTCGATCCACACCCAGTCGTCGTCGGCTAGGCCGAGGCCGGCCGCCGTCCGGTGATGTACGAACAGGCGGTTCTGGCTGGTGATCTGCCGCAACCACGCGTTCTGCGAACCCCAGGAATGGTACATGTGCATCGGCCGCTGCGTCAGCGCATGCAGCGGATATTTCTGCAGATCGACGGCCGCTTCCTCGAAGGGCACGTACCAGAACGGCAGCGGGTCCATGTAGGTCTCGATGCGGTTGCGCTCTGTCTCGGGTGGTTGCACCGGACCATGGCCGCGCGCGGCGAGGCGGAAGCGTTGCAATGGTTCGCAATAGAGCTGGAAGACGATCGGCTCGGCCTGGGGGATGAAGCCCAGTTGCACCGCGAAATCGAGATAGGAGCGGTTGGCCATCTTGTAGTAGCGCTGGTCGTCGGCGAAGTCGTGGTGCCAGAAACCGCCATTGTCGATGTAGCGTTGCAACTGGTTGGGGTTGACGTCGCCCTTGCCGATCGAGGTTTCGTCCTTGCCGCGCCAGCCGGCGAGCGGGCCGATGCCGGGCGTGCGTTCATGATTGACGATGTAGTCGGCATAGTCGCGGTACTTCGCCGAGCCGTCGTCATCGACGAAGCCGGGCAAGGCGAGCCGCGCGCCGAGTTCGATCAGCACCGACTGGAACGGCCTCACGTCGCGGTCGGGCTCGACGACAGGATGGCGAATGGCGTCGCCCGGCCCGTCGGCATGGCTGATCGGCCGGTCGAGCAGGCTGATGCAGTCGTGACGCTCAAGATACGTGGTGTCGGGCAGGACGAGGTCCGCGAACGGCACGGTCTCGGAATAATAGGCGTCGGAATAGATGATGAAGGGGATCCTGTAGTTGCCCGCTTCGTCATGGTCCGTGAGCATGGCCATGGTCTCGACGGTGTTCATCGAGGAATTCCAGGCCATGTTCGACATGTACATCATCAGCGTGTCGATCGGGTATGGGTCGCCGGCCCAGGCATTGCGGATGACCGTGTGCATCAAACCGTGCGCCGCAAGCGGCGAATCCCAGGAATAGGCCTTGTCGATGCGCAGCGGCGTGCCCGCTTCGTCGACCAGTAGATCATGGGGTCCACAGACGAAACCGAGCGGCATGCCGTCGAGCGGCGTCATCGGCCTTACGTCCTTGGCGCAGGGCTTCGGACCCGGCGGCGCCGACCTGGGGTACGGCGGCTTGAAGCGGAAGCCGCCGGGAACATCCACCGTGCCCAGCAGCACCTGCAGCAGATGGATGGCACGGCAGGTGTGAAAGCCGTTGGAATGGGCCGAGATGCCGCGCATCGCGTGCATCGAAACGGGCCGTCCCTTGATCGTCTCATGCCGCCGCCCTGCCCAGTCGGTCCACGCGATCGGCAGTTCGATCGCCTGTTCGAAGGCGACATGGGCAAGTTCGGCGGCGATCCGGCGGATCGTTCCGGCGGAGATGCCGCAACGCTCCGCGACCGCATCGGGTGCGTACCTCTCCTCGAGATAGCGGTCCGCAATGAGCTGGAACACCGGCACGCAGCGGCGGCCATCGACATCGTAGCTGCCGGTCAGTGCCGGTTTGGCGTCGGCATCGGCGGCGCTCACCGGACGCTTCGCCACTCTGTCCCATGCCAGCGGATTGCCGTCGCTGTCGCGCACGAACAGCCCGTCATCGGCCGCGCCAGGTTCCTGAATAACCAGGACATGCGCGTTGCTGTAGCGGAGCAGATAATCGAGGTCGACGCGACCCGCCTTCAAGAGTTCGTGGATAAGCGCGAACACGAACAGGCCGTCCGTGCCGGGCCGGATGCCGATCCAGTCGTCAGCGATCGCATTGTAGCCGGTCCGGCACGGATTGATCGACACCACCTTGGCGCCGCGTGCCTTGAGCTTGCCCAGCCCGATCTTGATCGGATTGGAATCATGGTCCTCGGCGACGCCGAACAGCATGAAGTATTTCGTGTTGTCCCAATCGGGCTCGCCGAACTCCCAGAACGAGCCGCCGATCGTGTAAAGGCCCCCGGCCGCCATATTCACCGAACAAAAGCCGCCATGGGCGGCAAAGTTCGACGTGCCGAACTGGCTCGCCCACCAGCCCGTCAAGGATTGCGACTGGTCACGACCGGTGAAGAAGGCAAGTTTTTTAGGATCGGTCCGGCGGATCTTCGACAGCCGCTCGGTGGCGATCGAGAAGGCTTCCTCCCACTCGATCTCGCGGAAATCGCCCGAGCCGCGCGGGCCGGTGCGCAGCAATGGTTTCTTCAGCCTGGCCGGGCTGTAGTGCTGCATGATACCGGAACTGCCCTTGCCGCAGATCACGCCGCGATTGACCGGATGATCCTTGTTGCCGTTGATGTAGCGGATCTTGCCGTCCTTGATATGCACGTCGATGCCGCAGCGACAGGCGCACATGTAGCAGGTGGTCTTGGCGATGCTGTCGGAAACGTCAGGCGAGGTGTCGACGCCATCGTCTTCATCGGGCGCGCGCGTGTCGGCAAGCTGGCGTTGCGAGGGGGCTGAATTGGCGCCGCGCGGCGGTCCTTGCATCATCATCCTGTGCTGCTCGCGCGGCCGGCGGATTTGGCTCGCGTCTTCGGCCCAGGGCCGCGCATGTAATGCTCTTCCGGGTGATATCGATCACCGGCCAACCGCCGTCGGATGCCGCGGGTCCAATGCGCAAGCAGGGATCTGAACCGCCCGATCATTTTGTTCTCTGCGACCTGCAGGCTAATTTTTTCTAACGTCGCCTGAAAAAGTAGAATAAAGCTATCGATCCGTCTAATCAGTTGTTCTTGTAAATTCGATCGATATTGGTTCTTAATGTGCGCATGACCCTGGAGCAGTTGCGCATTTTCGTCGCCGTCGCCGAGCGCGGCCACATGACCAAGGCAGCCGAGCTTCTCGGCATTTCCCAGTCGGCCGCGTCGGCGGCCATTCGCGCGCTGGAAGAGCAGCACGGTGTCCATCTGTTCAACCGCGTCGGCCGCAACATCGAGCTCGCCCAGACCGGTCACCGGTTCCTGCCCGAAGCAAAGGCCGTGCTGGAGCGGGCCGCCGCCGCTCGCAATGCGCTGGAACATGTTTCGCAGACGGTCGCCGGCAGCCTCTCCATCGCCGCCAGCCTGACCATTGCCAGCTATTGGCTGCCGCGCCGGCTGGCCTCCTTCCACGAGGCCTATCCCGCCGTCAGGCTGAGCGTCACCATCGGCAACACAAGGCAGGTCGAAGCCAGCGTGCTCGATGGAACCGCCGATCTCGGCCTGGTCGAAGGGCGCACCGAGTCCGACTTGTTGCGTCGCGCCAAGGTCGACACCGACCGGCTGATGCTGGTCGTCGCCAGCTCGCATCCGCGGATCGCCGAAACCGCGCCGGGCCGCCCCGACATCACCGGCCTGCGCTGGATCATCCGCGAAGGCGGCTCCGGCACGCGCGAGGTGCTGGAGGACTTGGCGCGCCGCGAGGGGATTTCGCTTGTCGACTTGCAGATATTTCTGGTGCTGCCCAGCAACGAGGCGGTCCGCCAGGCGGTCGAGGCGGGTGCCGGCGCGACCATCATTTCGGAGCTCGTCGTCGGGCGGGCCGTCGCCGAGGGGAGCCTGAGAGCCGTGCCGATCGAATTGCCGAAGCGCGACTTCGCCATGATCACCCATCGGGACCGTCAGGCAAGCCTGGCCCAGATGGCGCTGAAGGCGCATCTGGCTGCGGAGATGAACGGGTCAGGGTAGGATCAGCCGAACTTCCGCTGCGCATCGAGCGCCAGGCCAAGCCCGACCGATCCAAACATATCGCCTTCTATGACGGAAGCCTGCGGCACCAGCGACAGGATTTCCCGCCTTGCCAGCGGGATCGCCGTCGATCCGCCGGTCAGGAACACCGCGGTGATGTCGGATGGCTTGACTCCGGCGTCGCGGATGGTCTGCGCCACCGTCTCGGTGACCCGCTCGATTTCCCGGGCGATCGTTGCCTCCAGCCCGTCGCGCGTGATCCCGGCGGCGAACGCCGCGTCGGGCAGCGTCACCGCCACGTCCGCGGATGACCTGTCGGTCAGCTCTATCTTGGCTTTCTCGACCAACGCTGCCAGAGCGTGCCCGTAGCGGTGCTCGACGATATGGATGAAGCGCTCGACCAGGTCGGCGCGCGCCGCCTCGTAGCGGATCTGGCGCAGATGCGTCATCGCCTTGGCGGTGTAGACCAGGTTGATGCGCTGCCATGTGGCGAGATCGATGAAGTAGCTGGCCGGCAGATTGCGCTTGCCGTCCTTGGTCGCGGAGAGATAGCCGAGCTGCGGCATGACATGGGCGATGCTCAGCAGCCGGTCGAAATCGGTGCCGCCGATATGGATGCCGCGGCTGGCCAGGATGTCATCCTTGCGGTCGGTCGATCGCGAGCGCTCCGGCGAGACCCGCACGATCGAGAAGTCGGACGTGCCGCCGCCCATGTCGATGATCAGCGCCAGTTCTTCGCGCGTCACCTTCTGCTCGTAGTCGAGCGCCGCTGCGATCGGCTCAAACTGGAAAGCGATGTGCTTGAAGCCCTGGGCACGGGCAGCCTTTTCAAGCTCGCCTTGCGCCTCCGCGTCGGCTTGCGCGTCATCATCGACGAACTGCACCGGGCGGCCGAGCACCACGCTCTCCACCACGCCGCCGGCGTCCTCCTCCAGCCGCGTCCTCAGATGACCGATGAACAGGCCGATAATGTCGATGAAGCCGATCTGGCGCGCCTTGATACGCGTCTTCTCGTGGGCGAGCGAACTGCCGAGCACGCTCTTCAACGAGCGCATCAGGCGGCCTTCGATGCTGTCGGTATAATCGCCGATCGCGCGACGGCCGAAATAGGTATGGCCGTCCTCGAAATTGAAGAACACGGCACTAGGCAGAGTGGGCTGTTCGCCCTCCAGCGGGACCAGCCGCGCCTTGCCGTTCCGGATCACGCCCACCGTGGAATTGGACGTGCCGAAGTCGATGCCGCCGAATGCCTGATGCATTGCAGCCTCCTGTCATTGTTTCGTGGCGGCAAAACAGCGGCGACGCATCGCGCTGTCATCCGGATGGCCGGACCGCTTCGGCGAATTGTATGTGCGTGTTTGCCCCTGGGCTGGGAGGCGGCGGTTTATCGCATGGCCGGGAAAAGGGGAACCCCTCTTTTCCCGGAGCATCAATCTTTGCGGAACACCAGCCGGCCGAGCCAGCCCGTCACCATGGCCAGCGATATGGCGAACACGCCGTAGAGGAACGAATAGTCGTGGGCGACGCGGAAGATCGATTGTTCGAAGCCCGATTTGCGGATTTCGAGCTGCGCCGAACTTTCCTTGATGAACAGGCCGCTCTTGAACAGGAACGCGCGCGCCTTGTGGGTGCCGACCGGCACATTCGGCGCCAGCCTGACCGTGGCGCGAAACAGGTTCTGCGACAGGAACTGCACGCCACCGACATTCTCGCTGTAGAGGCCGGTCGCCGTCTTGCGCTCGCGCAACGCCGCGGTGAATTCCTCGATCGTCGCGGGGCTGTCGCCGGCATAGGCGGGCTGCATGTAGAGGTTGGAGGCGCCGAGCGATAATTGCCTGTAGCTGTTGGGTTCGGTGATGTCCTGCAGAGGCCGCGTCGTCGCCACCGAGTAGGATACCGGCACGTTCTCGAAGGTCTCGGAGTCCAGATTGACCCAGACGCCGAGCACCCGGTCCTTGCGGCGCACCACCACCGGCTTGGGTGGCCCTTCGAGCACGACGATGACGTCGTAACGGCCCTGTCGTGCCACCAGGGGGTCGGGATTTTCCAGCGAACCGAAAATGGTCAGGTCGGCGCCGGAAAAGCCGGCGGTGATCGACACGGCGTCGGTGGAGAGACCGATCTGGATGCTTTCCGTCAGCGGCGTCTGCGCCTTCGCCGGCGCGGCGGCGGTCAGTGACAGGAGAGCGACGGCTGCGAACGCTTTCAGGCCTTTCATCAGTTGAGGCCCACGCCGGACAGCGAATAAAGGTTGGGCGGCGTGACGAACAGATCGGTGGCGAGCCGGATCGCCACCGCCAGCACCAGCAGCGCCAGCAGGGCTCTCAATTGCTCGCCGCGCAGCCGCTGGCCGGCCTTGGCGCCATATTGCGCCCCGGCTACGCCGCCTGCCATCAGAAGGAAGGCCAACATCACATCGACCGTCTGGTTGGTGGTGGCATGGACGAGCGTGGTAAAGGCCGAGGTGAAGATGATCTGGAACAGCGAGGTGCCGATGACGACATTTGTCGGCACCTTCAGCAGATAGATCAGTGCAGGGACCATGATGAAGCCGCCGCCGACACCAGTGACTGACGACAAAAAGCCGATGCTCGCGCCAAGGCCAAGCACTGGAATGACACTGACGAACAGCTTCGAGGCCCTGAACCGCATCTTCAGCGGCAGGCGATGGATCCAATTGTGCTGGCCAGACTTCTTCAGCACCGGTGCGGCGCCGCTTCGCGTGGCGCGCAGCACGCTGACGCTCTCGATCAGCATGATCGTTCCAACGGTGCCGAGCAGGGCGACGTATGAGAGCGAGATGAACAGGTCGAGTTGGCCTAGCTTGCGCAGGAAGCCGAACACGAAGATGCCGGCAGTCGAGCCGACGATGCCGCCGGCCAGGAGTACGCCGCCGAGCTTGAAGTCGAGCGTGCCTCGCTTCATGTGCGAAAGGACGCCGGAGACGGAAGAGGCGATGACCTGGTTGGCGCCGGTGGCGACCGCGATCGCCGGGGGGATGTTGTAGAAGATCAAGAGCGGCGTGATCAGGAAGCCGCCGCCCACCCCGAACATGCCCGACAGGAAACCCACCGCGGCGCCCATGGCCAGCAGCACGAAGACGTTTACGGAAATTTCCGCGATCGGGAGATAGATGCCCACCCGTCAGTCTCGATCAGTTTGCCTGTCGGCGAATAAAGCCGTTGCGGACAGTATCGCATCGAAAAGCCAATTTTCTCTTGCGCCGACGCGGCAGCGTGGTCAAACCCCGCCACCGCGCCGAAACAAAAAGACAACTCAAGCAGTTAACAGGCAAATGTATGGCAAGAGCGTCGTGGAAACGACGCTTCTGCCGTTATTTGCGCGCCAGCAATGCCTTGACCAGTTGCTCGTCGACCGCGCCGGTCGCCGGCAGCTTGTTGGCGGTCTGGAAAGCGATGATCGCGTTCTTGGTCTTGTCGCCCATCACGCCGTCGGCGCCGCCGGCGTCATAGCCGTTCTTGTTGAGGATGAGCTGGATGTTCTTGACCGCCTTCTTCATGTCGATGCCGGCGGTCGTCTGCGGCGTGCCTTCCTGCCAGGATTCGGGAATGTCCACCGAATTGGCCGCCGCGTTGAGCGGCTTGGCCTTCCACAATTCAGTCGCGGCGCGCGCCCGCTCGAGCTGCTCGGGCCGCAGCGCATTGGCGATCTCGTCGCGCTTGGCCGCGGCGTCCTTGTCGCCGGTCTTGGCGACGAGTGCGAACCATTTGTAGGATTCTTCCAGGTTCTGCTTCATGCCGACGCCCTTGGCGGCGAGGATGCCGAGATTGAACTGGCTGTCCTTGACGCCGAGGTCGGCGGCCTCCTGGAACCAGTGCGCGGCCGATTCATTGTCGGTCACGCCGTCAGCGGCCATCGCGAACAGCACCGCCAGATTGTGCATGGCGCTGGCGTTGCCCTGAGCGGCGGCGAGCTGGTACCAGGTCTTCGACTTCTTGATGTCGCGCGCGACGCCGATGCCCTTCTCGTAGAAATTGCCGATGCGGTATTCGGCTGGTGCGAAGCCGAGTTCCGCCGACCTCTCGTACCATTTGGCGGCAGCCGGCATGTCTTCCTTGACACCGCGCGACTCGGCGTAGCGCGAGCCCACCTCGAACAGTGCCTTGGCGTCGCCACCAGCGGCGGCGTCACGCAAGGCGGCAGGGCCGGCATCGGCCGGGATGTCGAACTTGGTCGCGGCCGTCGCCGCCGCCTTGTCCATGGGCGCAACGGCGCCAGTCGTGTCGTTGGCCGTTGCCGCTGTTGGCGCAGCAGGGGCCGGATCCGTCACGGTGGGAGCAGCGGTCATCGGAGCAACAGGCGCGGCCGATGCCATAGAGTCGGGAGCGGTTGTGCTCGGGCCGGAAGTCATGGTCGACGCGACCGGTGCCGGAGCGGGCGCGGCGGGCGCCGTATCCGGCGTCGCATCCGTATCAGACGGCATGGCCATGACGGTCTGCGCCGCCATGTCGTCCTTGCTTGCCGGCGCGGATTGTTCGGCCTGCCTGACGGCACGGGCCGGCGCGCTGTCCGTCGCCGCCGGCTGGATTTCGGTTTTCGGCTGGCTTGCGGTACCGACGGATGCCGTCTTTACCGGCTGCGAGGCGACGATCGGGGCCCCGTCGTTATTTGCCACCTGGGCGGGATCCGAAAGAAAGGCCTTGCCGAGCTGCAGGCCGGCAAGCGCCAGCATGATCGCTGCCGCCGCCATCAGGATCGGCTTGCGCCGCGCCTTGAGGAGGTCGCCTATCCTGAGGGCCTTGACCGGGCCTTTCATCGTCGACTGGCGCTTGAGGGCGTCGGCCTCGGCCGCGGCCGCCTGCGCCGCGCGCCGGGCAGCGGCGATGAAATCCGATTTCGCTGCGTCGCTCTCCCCGAGCTTTGCCGGCTGTCCCCGCTCGTCGCGCACGCGCTTCATGATGGCGTTGAGGTCGGGCGCGCCAGAGCCGGGTTCCAGCGGGCGGTTGGCGACTTTCGGGTCGAGCGGCTCGTCGAGATCGGCACTCGGGAAATCAACGCTCGGCGCCGAGCCGGCCAGCGGCGGAACGTCCGCCGCCTTCTTGCCCTTGAAGGCGCGCGCCAGCCCGCCGAACATCGACTTGCGGCCTGCCGGCTGGTCCTCTCCGGCGACGATGTCGGAACCGAGTGCGGCCATCGCGGCGGCGGCGGCGGCTTCCGCGGGCGAGCGCGCGCCCGGCCGGGCAGACAAGCCCGATTCGACGTGCAGCGCCGGCTCGCCTGATGCCGGGTCGGCGCGCAATATGGCCATGGCACGCGCGTCGAGATCGGCCATGCCGGTCAGCGGCTGCGGCTCGTCCATGGCCATCGACGGTGCGTTCACGGCCATCTTGTGCCGCCGCACGCCACGCCAGCCGCTCGGTTCGGTCGGAGCCGCGTCGAGGAGTTCGCTTATCGCTTCGGACGGTTCGCTGGTTTCCAGCGAACCCAGCCTGTCGACGATCTTGAGCAGTGTATCGTGAATGGCCTCGAAGGTGCGCGAATTGCGCTCGTCGGAACGCCGCGTCAATGTCTCCAGCGTCTTCAGGTCCTGGGCAAGGCCAGATACCGCGGCCGTATTGGTGCTCGTTCCGGCCAGCGAGCGCACCGCGTTCTCAGCCGCTTCGCGTGCGGCGCCGAGGATGGAATCGCGGGTCCCGGCCAGTGCTTTCTCGATTTCGTCGAGGCGCGGGCTGATGTCCTCGAAGTCCGGCAATGGCGTACTGGGCTTGGAAAGATGCGCCGACAGGCCGGCGACCTGCGCCTCCAGGCTGCGGATCAGCGCCGGATCGATGCCGGCGACTTGGGCCGCCGAAGCGTCCAGCCGGCTTGAAATATCCTCGAGCCGGCTTTCCAGCCCGCGGATCGCCGCCTCGCCGGCGGGATCGGGAGCGCGCGTTTCCATACGCTTGGCCAGTGCGGTGAAGCGGGCATCGATGGCGTCCATGATGCCGGCGCTGTCGACCTGCGCCATGCTGCGCTGGTCCAGCCGGTCGGCAACCTCGTCCAGCCGGCGCTCGAGATCGCGAAACAGCATGTTGCCCTGTTCGATGGCGTCGCCCTGCCGACGCTCCATCATGCCCGACAGCACGTCGAAGCGCTGTTCCAGCCCGTGGAAGATGTAGTCGGCGTCGGGCACGGCCGGCGCCTGATCGATCTTGTCGGCGATCAGCGCGATCTGCTTGGCGAGCCGTTCCATCGCCTGCTCGGGCAGGTTGGCGCGGCCGGCAAGGTCATCGACCCGGCTCGACAGCGTGTTCAGCCGGTCGATCACGACATTGCCGGGACGGTCCTGCGCCACTTCCTCGATCTGCTGGGCGAGCGAGTCGATCCGCTTCTCGATGCGCTCGAAGGCTTCATGGTCGATTGAATTCGCCTGCGCGGCGACTGTCGAGGCTACGATGGCGCGGGAAATCTCGTCCAGCCGCTCGTCGATCATGGCCAGCGTGCCGCCGCCGCGATTGTCCTGCTGGTTGGCGAAATGGTCGACCGCCCCAGCCAGAGTGCGGACCTTTTCCTCCAGCGAACGCAGCGACAGCGATTCCGGCAGGTTGTTGACGGCGTTGCTGATCTGCTCCAGCCGGTCGGTCAGGGCCGCAAGGGCGGGATCGTCGGAGCGCTTGCGCTGATCGGCGTCGACGCGGTCCTCGAAAGCCGTCCATCGACGATCGAAATCGTCCCAGCGGCGGTCGACCTTCTGCACGCTCTCCTCGCGCGCCAACGTATCGAGCGCGGCCTTGACCTGCTCGAGTTCCAGTCGCAGCAGATTGACGCTCCGGTCGTCACTCTTCTCCGACAACGATTTGATGGCGCCGGAAAGCCGCTCGAATTCCACGCCGAGTTCGGCGCTGCCCTTGCCTGTCGCGCCGGGCTTGGCGTTCGACTGGAAGGCGCGGTCGATATCCTTGCGCAGCGCGTCGAATTCGCGCTGCAGGCCCGAGGTCACCTGGTGGCGCAGTTCCTCGCGCATGCCGCGCAGTTCGCCCGCGATCTTGCCGACCATGGCGACGCTGTCTTCCTGGCCGCGCACGCGGTCGATGTCGCGCGCGATCGCCTGATAATTCTGGTCGAAGGCAGGGGAGGGTGCAGGGTTGTGCGCACGCGGTGCCGGCTGCGGATCCTCATACCAGCGCTGCTGGGGCATCGGCTGCGCGGCGGGATAACGCGGTTCGGCGGCGGGGTAACGCGGGTCGGCGCCATATTGGCGAGGAGCGGGGCGTGCCGTCGCGTCCTCGCGCGTCTGCCCCAGGCGCTGTTCCAGGGTCTCCAGCGAGCGGTTCAACTGCTCGAGCGTGGTCTGCGGCTTGCGCTGCCTGCCGGCATTGAGTGTATCGAGGTAGGACCGCTTGCTGTTCATCGGTGCGTCCGTCTTTCAGATTGGCCGGCTTGCGACCAGCTCCCCAAGTCCCTGCCGGAACGAGGCGACCGCGCTTCCATGCCACGGTGGAAGACTAGCTTCCCGGGTTTCACCCGCGCTCCGAAAAACCGTGAAAAATTCGATACAGGATAACCACGGGTAGCCGACATGCGCACATTTCGCCCAACGTGGTAAACAACGCGTTAACCAAGCTTAAGAAATTGCGAGGAAGTTGGCTGTCGCGACGTCCGGTGCGGCATAAAGCACCGTTTTCAGAACGCCCTTGCGTCATGAGGCGGCTATCGGTATAGAATTGACGTAAACGTAAATGGCGCGTCAACCGTGCTGTTTTGCGATTTGTTTGTCGAAACCACGGCCGGAAGCACGCCCCCGCTTCCAGTCAGGCGACGCCTGGTCCAGGACCGCGACGCCACCAAACGGGGAAGCCAGTGACCATGAAACTTATCTCGGCCGGCGAGACCGCGGCCAATACCAATAATGCATCTGTCGAAGCCGGCGAGGATCTCTCGCGAATCGGCGAAATGGCCAAAAAGTACGGCGTGACGCTGCGCACGCTGCGCTTCTATGAAGACAAGGGCCTGCTCAACCCGCAGCGCGACGGTTCGACCCGTCTCTATACGCGCCGCGACAAGGCCAGGCTGAAGCTGATCCTGCTCGGCCGCAAGGTTGGGTTCTCGCTGCGCGACGTCAAGCAGATGATGGACCTCTACGATCCGACCGGTTCCAACACCAAGCAGTTGCGGCTGGCGCTGGACAAGTCGGAGAAGCAGCTCGCTCGCCTGCAGAAGCAGCGGACACTGATCGACGACGCCATCAATGAGCTCAGCGGCTCGATGTCTGCGGTGCGCAAGATGTTGGCCGAGCGTACGGCGCCGCAGGCTAGCGTCGCGAGCTAAGCCACTCTCCGACACTGTCGGATCCCTTCACCGTCAAAGCCGCGTGGCCATGCCGCGCGGCTTTTTGCTATCTTTGGCCTGCTGTTTCCAGCTGCCTCGCGCAATGCCGCAACGCCAGGCGCCGCGCGCGTGGCGGCGGAAATCTTGTCGCATCAAAAATATTGACGTTTACGCAAACGTCAATATTTGCTATTGCGGCTTCGACATTGGCCCGCTTGCCGCGCACGGCTTGATTTCGGGGCCTAATCCGCATGGTGGAGGAAAAGCATGCCGATCTACAGGGCCCCGGTCCAGGACACGCTGTTCGTGCTCAACGAAGTTCTGGGCTATCAGCGCTATTCGAACCTTCCCGGATTCGCCGACGCGACGCCCGACGTGCTGGAGGCAATTCTCGCCGAAGGTGCCAAGCTCGCCGAGAACGTCATGCATCCGCTCAACCGTGTCGGCGACATGGAAGGCTGCGTGCGCCACGACGACGGCTCGGTGACCACGCCCAAGGGCTTCAAGGAAGCGTTCGACCAGTATCGCGAAGGCGGCTGGATGGGCCTTGCGGCTCCCGTCGAGTTCGGCGGCCAGGGCCTGCCTTACACCGTCCACCAGGCAGTGTCGGAATACATGGTGTCGGCCAATATGGCGCTGATGATGTATCCGGGCCTGACGCAAGGGGCGATTGCCGCCATCATCACCCACGGCACCGACGAGCAGAAGGCGACCTGGCTGCCCAGGATGGTCGAGGGCAGCTGGACCGGCACCATGAACCTGACCGAGCCGCATTGCGGCACCGATCTCGGCTTGCTGCGCACCAAGGCGGTGCCGAACGGCGATGGCACCTACAAGATTTCAGGCCAGAAGATTTTCATCTCGGCCGGTGAGCATGACATGTCGGACAACATCGTTCATCTGGTGCTGGCCCGTATCGAAGGCGCACCGGAAGGCGTCAAGGGCATCTCGCTGTTCATCGTGCCGAAGCTCAAGCTCGACGCGTCGGGCAATCCAGAGACGAGCAACACCGTTTCCTGCGGTTCCATCGAGGAGAAGATGGGCATCCACGGCAACTCGACCTGCGTCATGAATTATGACGAGGCCGAAGGCACGCTGCTGGGTGAGGCCAATGGCGGCCTGAAGGCCATGTTCACGATGATGAACGAGGCGCGGCTTGGCGTCGGCCTGCAGGGCCTGTCGCTGTCGGAGATCGCCTACCAGAACGCCGTCGCCTACGCCAAGGACCGCTTGCAGGGCCGTTCGCTGTCGGGTCCGAAGGCACCGGATAAGAAGGCCGATCCGATCATCGTCCATCCCGACATCCGCCGCTCGCTGATGACCATGAAGGCTTTCAACGAGGCCGGCCGCGCGCTGGCGCTGTGGACGGCGATCAAGTCCGACATCGCGCACCGCTCCGCCGACGATAAGGACCGCCAGGCGGCCGACGATTACACCGGCCTGATGACGCCGGTGGTCAAGGGTGTGCTCACCGACAAGGGCTTCGACCACGCCGTGATGGCGCAGCAGGTCTTCGGCGGCCACGGCTACATCGAAGAGCACGGCATGAGCCAGTTCGTGCGCGATGCCCGCATCGCCATGATCTATGAAGGCGCCAACGGCATCCAGGCGCTCGACCTCGTCGGCCGCAAGCTCGGCTTGAACGGCGGCCGCGCCATACAGGCCTTCTTCAAGGAGGTAGGCGAATTCTGCGAGGAGAACCGGGCCGACGAGAAGATGGTGCCCTTCACCAAGGGTCTGAAGAAGGGCCTCAACGATTTGCAGGCGGCGACCATGTGGCTGCTGCAGAACGGCATGGCCAAGCCCGACAATGCGGGTGCGGCCTCGACCGACTATATGCATCTCTTCGGCCTCGTGGCGCTGGGTTACATGTGGGCCCAGATGGCCAAGGCGGCACAGGGCAAGGCGGGTGCCAACGGCTCCCAGCCTTTCTATGACAACAAGGTCGTGACGGCGCGCTTCTTCATGGAACGGATCATGCCGGAAACCTCGGCGCACCTCGCCCGTATTTCGAGTGGCGCCGATACGCTGATGGCCCTGCCGGCGGAAGCATTCTAAACTCGGTCTCGCTGGCCTTTCTGTCTGTCGATACGCGGAGGAAATCGTGGCGACAAATCCCGCCGAAGTGCTCTCCTTGCCGAAACCAGCCTGGGCGGCCGACGAGGTCGGCATGCTCTACGACATGGCTACCCGTTTCATGTCGGAGGAGATCGCGCCGCGTTACGACGAGTTCGAGAAGAACGAGATGGTCGACCGCGAAAGCTGGCTGAAGGCAGGTTCCGCCGGCCTGCTCTGCGCGTCCATGCCGGAGGAATATGGCGGCTCGGGCGGCACGTTCGCGCATGAGAGCGCCATCATCGAGGCGATCGGCCATGTCGGCGTCGACGGTTTCGGCATCGGCCTGCACAATTCGATCGTAGCACCCTACATCCTCCATTACGGCTCGGAAGAGCAGAAGAAGAAATGGCTGCCCAGGCTAGCCACCGGCGAACTGATTGGCGCCATCGCCATGACGGAGCCCGGCGCCGGTTCCGACCTGCAGGGTGTCAAGACCCGTGCAGAGAAGGACGGCAACCAGTACAAGATCAACGGCTCCAAGACCTTCATCACCAACGGCCAGCTCGCCAACTTCATCATCATCGTCACCAAGACCGATCCGGAGAAGGGCGCCAAGGGGACCTCGCTGATGATCGTCGAGACCGATGAGGTCGAAGGCTTCCAGCGCGGCCGCAACCTCGACAAGATCGGGCTGAAGGCCAACGACACGTCGGAACTGTTCTTCAACGACATGCGTGTGCCGACATCCAACCTGCTCGGCCATGAAGAGGGACAAGGCTTCGTCCAGCTCATGCAGCAATTGCCGCAGGAGCGGCTTCAGATCGGCACCGGGGCGATCGCCATGATCGAGCGGGCGCTGGCGCTGACGATCGATTACGTCAAGGAGCGCAAGGCCTTCGGCAAGGCGATCATCGACTTCCAGAACACCCAGTTCAAACTGGCTGAATTGAAGACCGAGGCCACCATCGGCCGGGTCTTCTACAATGACTGCGTCACCCGCCACATCGATGGCGGGCTGGATCCGGTAACGGCCTCAATGGCCAAGTACTGGCTCTCCGACCTGCAGGGCAAAGTCGTCGACGAATGCCTTCAATTGCATGGCGGCTATGGCTACATGAATGAATATCCGATCGCCCGCATGTTCCGCGACGCTCGCGTCCAGCGCATCTATGGCGGCACCAACGAGATCATGAAATTGCTGATCGGACGCTCGCTCTGAGCAGCTTTTCAGCGAACCCAAGGAGCATGAAAATGGCCGAAGCTTATGTCTATGACGCCGTGCGCACGCCGCGCGGCAAGGGCAAGAAGGACGGATCGCTGCACGAGGTGCCGGCGGTGCGGCTCGCCGCCAGGACGCTCGAGGCACTGCGCGACCGCAACGGGCTGGACACCGGCAACGTCGACGACATCATCTTCGGCTGCGTCGATCCTGTCGGCGAGGCGGGTTCCGTCATTCCGCGTTCCGCCGCCTTCGAGGCCGGCTACGACACCAAGGCACCCGGCATGCAGATCTCGCGCTTCTGCGCCTCCGGCTTGGACGCCATCAATTTCGGCGCCGCCAAGATCGCCCAGGGCGCCGATGAAATCGTCATCGCCGGCGGCGTCGAATCGATGTCGCGCGTCGGCATGGGCATGTCCGGCGGCGCCTGGTTCATGGATCCTTCGGTCGGCCTTCCCGGCTGGTTCGTACCGCAAGGCATTTCGGCCGACCTGATCGCCACCAAATACGGTTTCTCGCGCGACGACGTCGACGCCTACGCGGTCGAGAGCCAGAAGCGCGCCGCAAAATCCTGGGCAGATGGCCGCTTCAAGAACTCGGTCATCCCGATCAAGGACCAGAATGGTCTCACCATTCTCGACCATGACGAGCATATGCGGCCGTCGACCGACATGCAGTCGCTCGCCTCGCTCAATCCGTCCTTTGTCATGCCCGGTGAAATGGGCGGCTTCGACGCGGTGGCGGTGCAGAAGCATCCCGAGGTCGAGGAGGTCAACCACGTCCACCACGCCGGCAACTCATCCGGCATCGTCGATGGCGCGGCGGCCGTGCTGCTCGGCTCGAAGAAGGCCGGCAAGGCAATGGGTCTCAAGCCGCGCGCGCGTATCCGCACCTTCGCCAACATCGGCTCCGAGCCCGTGCTGATGCTGACCGGCCCGGTCGACGTCACCGAGAAATTGTTGAAGCGCGCCAAGATGAAGCTGTCGGACATCGACCTGTTCGAGCTCAACGAGGCCTTCGCCTCGGTCGTGCTGCGCTACATGCAGGCTTTCGAGATCCCGCACGACAAGATCAACGTCAATGGCGGCGCCATCGCCATGGGCCATCCGCTCGGGGCCACCGGCGCGATGATCTTCGGCACGGTGCTGGACGAACTCGAGCGCCGCGACTTGAACACCGCGCTGGTGACACTGTGCATCGGCGCCGGCATGGGTACCGCAACCATCATCGAACGCGTCTGACGGGGAGAGAACGATGAGCTACGCCAATTTCACCCTCGACATCGACGCCGACGGCATCGCGCTGGTCACCTGGAACAGCCCTGACCGCTCGATGAACGTCTTCACCGAAGAGGTGATGCGCGAGTTGAACGCCATCGTGGACAAGGTGGCCGGCGATGCCGCCATCAAGGGCGCGGTGATCACCTCCGGCAAGGACACCTTCTCCGGTGGCGCCGACATCACCTTGCTGCAGAAGATGCTGACCACCTTCGCCACTGACAAGGTCAAGGATGTCGAAAAGGCGACCAAGGCGCTGTTCGACAATGCCGGCATCATGAACGGCCTGTTCCGCAAGCTGGAAACCTGCGGCAAACCATGGGTCTCGGCGATCAACGGCACCTGCATGGGCGGCGCCTTCGAAATGTCGCTCGCCTGCCATGGCCGCGTCGCGGCCGACTCCGACAAGGTCAGGATGGCGCTCCCCGAGGTCAAGATCGGCATCTTCCCCGGTGCCGGCGGCACCCAGCGCGTGCCGCGGCTGACCGACCAGCAACAGGCGTTGCAGATGCTGACCTCCGGCCAGACCCTGTCGCCGCAGAAGGCGAAGGCGATGGGCCTGATCCACGAGATCGCCGAACCGGCGAAGCTGGTTGAGACTGCGAAGGCGATGATCAGGAACGGCCTCAAGCCGGTGGCGCCTTGGGACGAGAAGGGTTTCAAGCTGCCCGGCGGGCCGATCTATTCGGCGGCAGGTGCCAATTTGTGGCCGCCGGCCATCGCCATTCTGCGCCGCGAGACCTACGGCAATTACCCGGCCGCCGTCGCGATCCTGAAATGCGTCTATGAGGGCCTGCTGGTGCCCTTCGACACCGCGCTCAGGATCGAGCAGCGCTATTTCACCGAGATCATGCGGAGCAAGGAAGCGGCGGCTATGATCCGCTCGCTATTCGTGTCGCTGCAGGAGCTGAACAAGGGCGCGCGCCGCCCGGCCGGCGTGCCGGACACCAAGTTCAAGAAGATCGGCATCCTCGGCGCCGGCTTCATGGGCGCGGGCATTGCCTATGTCACCGCCAAGGCCGGCATTCCGGTGGTTCTGCTCGACCGGGATATGGAAGCGGCCGCAAAGGGCAAGGCGCATTCCGAGAGCCTGGTCTCGGATCAGGTCAAGAAGGGCCGCGCCAAGCCCGAGGAGAAGGACAAGCTCCTCTCGCTGATCACGCCGACGGCAGACTATGCCGACCTCGCCGGCTGCGATCTCGTCGTCGAAGCGGTGTTCGAGGATTCCGCCGTCAAGAAGAACGCCACCGAACAGGCGGAAGCCGTGCTGAAGTCGTCGGCGATCTTCGCCTCGAACACCTCGACCATCCCGATCACCGGTCTGGCCAAGAATTCGGCGCGGCCGAAGAATTTCATCGGCATCCACTTCTTCTCGCCGGTCGACAAGATGATGCTGGTCGAGATCATCTTGGGCAAGAAGACCGGCGACAAGGCGCTGGCCACCGCGATCGACTTCGTGCGCGCCATCAAGAAGACGCCGATCGTCGTCAACGACACGCGCGGCTTCTACGTCAACCGCTGCGTGCTGCGTTACATGTCGGAAGCCTACAAGATGCTGATCGAAGGTGTGCCCGCTCCAATGATCGAGAATGCGGCGAAGGCCGCCGGCATGCCGGTCGGTCCCTTGGCTCTGACCGACGAGACGGCCATCGACCTTGCCCAGAAGATCATGAAGCAGACTATCAAGGATCTCGGCCACAAGGCCGTCGACCCCAGACAGATGGCGCTGATCAACATCATGGTCGACGACCACGGCCGCTTCGGCCGCAAGAATGGCAAGGGTTTTTACGACTATCCGGCCAAGCCCGCGAAGAAGAAGCTGTGGCCGGGGTTGAAGGACCTCTACCCGCAGCTCGCGGCCGAGAAGGTCGACTATGAGGAGCTGCAGCAGCGCCTGCTGGTCACCATCGCGCTCGAAGCAGCACGCGTGATGGAAGAGGGTATCGTCACCGATCCACGCGAGGCCGATGTCGGCTCGATCCTGGCCTTCGGCTTCGCGCCCTACACCGGTGGCGCGCTGTCCTACATCGACGGGATCGGCGCCAAGCAATTCGTCAAGATCGCCAAGGGCCTGCAGAAGAAGTATGGCGCCGAGTTCAAGGCGCCCAAGCTGCTTATCGACATGGCCGAGAAAGGTGAGACCTTCTACGAACGCTTCGATCCCTATGCCAAGGGCGACGTGAAGCAGGCAGCCTGACACAGCGTCATGTATGTCTGGGCGCGCATGGCGCGCATGCTGGCCACGGCGCGCAGCCGTGGTCCCTATATGATGGGCGGCGAAGGCCGGCTGGCCTTTCGCTGCCTACCGACCGACATCGATTTCAACGTCCATCTCAACAATGCGCGCTACATGATGCTGGCCGACCTTGGCCGCATAGACCTGTTTGTCCGCGCTGGTCTCATCACGCTGGCTAGGAAGAATGGCTGGGCGCCGATGATGGGCGGGCTGCAGGCCGTCTACGCCCGCGAGATCCGTCTGTGGCGGCGCTTCGAAGTGGTGTCCTCGATCGAGACCTGGGAAGGTACCCAGGTCATCGGCAAACACCGTTTCGTCCTCGACAATGGCGAGACGGCCGCCGAGATCATGACGACGGCCGGTGTGTACGACCGCAAGGCGCGCCGCTTCCTCGACATTGACCAGGTAGTCGCCGCACTTGGCCGTGCGGTGAACCCGCGGCCACCGACCGAGGCGGAACGCATTTTCATGACCTCGCATCGGGGTTTGCGCGCCTTGGCCAAGGGAACAGGCTGATCCCGGAAATTGTAATCTCTTCGGCCTTCACGGTGCATGGCGTGGGCCCGCGCCTGGTAGACAAACCGGTATGCAGGGACTAGAAGGAACAGGCATTTTTTCCTGTCTCGAAGGAGCGCGCAAAATGCTCTCGCACGACCGCGTGTGGGCCGCCATAGACGCTCTGGCCGAGCGCTATTCCCTCTCGGCCTCGGGTTTGGCGAGGCGCGCCGGTCTCGATTCGACCGCCTTCAACAAATCCAAGCGCCTGTCGTCGGATGGCCGCCCGCGCTGGCCCTCGACCGAATCGCTGGCCAAGATCATCGAGGCGACGGGCGCTTCGCTGGACGAATTCACCGGCCTGATCGAAGGTCGCGGTGAGGTCGTCGTCGCGACATCCCGCCGGCGCGCCGTGCCGTTGCTCGGCTTTGCCCAGGCAGGCGCCGGCGGCTTCTTCGACGATGCCGGTTTTCCGGCCGGGCAGGGCTGGGATCTCGTCGAATTGCCGGCGCAATCGACCGAAAGTTCCTATGCGCTGCAGGTGCAAGGAGATTCCATGCTGCCGCTCTACCGCAACGGCGATGTGCTCATCGTCGAGCCGGGCGCCGCCACCCGCAAAGGGGATCGCGTCGTCGTCAAGACCACATCCGGCGAGGTGATGGCCAAGGTGCTCGAGCGCCAGACCGTCAAGTCGATCGCGCTGGTCTCGCTCAATCCGGAGCATCCGGACCGCGACATCCCCATGCGCGAGGTCGAATGGGTGGCGCGGATCGTCTGGGCAAGCCAATAGGTGCAACGGGTGCGACTTCCTCATCTGGTCCTGGCGGTTCTGATGGTTCCGGTGATGGCGGCGCTGGTCGTTGCCGGAGGACGCACGCTGAAAGGCAGCGCAAGCACTGTGGCGGTGGATCAGATCGATCCCGGCGCCGATACGATCCCGCAAGCTGACACCGGACCGGTGCCAGAAGAATCTGCAACGTCCGCCATACCTGCTCCCCAGCCGCCAAAGCCGGCGGCGCATTCGAGGGCGATCGATCCGCAGGTCGTCGCGCCGCCGGAACTGCCCGCCGGTGAGCTCGAGAGGGTCGAGCCCCGCGAACCGCTGAGCAAGCTGGCGCTGGCCGTGCCGCCCAAGCCGAAGATGCCCGACAACTGGAACGGCACGAAGCTGTTCCAGCCGGTCGCGCCGGCTGCCGGCCTGATCGAGGCGAAAGGCTATTCGGTCGCCGTTTCCGGCATCGATGTCGTCGGGCAGGACGAGACCTGCACCACCGACGGCAAATCCTGGCCGTGCGGCATCCGTGCTCGCACGGCGTTCCGTGCCTTCCTGCGCGGCCGCGCCGTGGTCTGCTTGGTGCCGCCGGAAGGTGGTCGCGACCGGATCGCGGTCGAGTGCCGGATCGGCAAGCTGGACGTCGGTCAATGGCTGGTCGAAAACGGCTGGGCGCGCGCCGCCAAGGGTGGGCCCTATGTCGGGGCCGGCAACAAGGCGCAGAGCGCGAAGAAAGGCATTTTCGGACCGGCGCCGAACCTCGCCGGCATCTCGGCGGCGCCGGCAGCGCCCGCCCCGGCGCCTCAGGCGCCGGGTTCGATCCTGGAAGAGGACGGCGGCGTCCTCAACCCAGCTGACCAGCCAACGCCTTCTGAATGAGCGAGCGGGTCTCGGGGACGCCGTAGAGGGCGGCGAAGGATCCGAAGCGTGGGCCGCGTTCCTGGCCGATCAGTACCTGATAGATCATCTGGAAGAAGGCGCCCGAAACGCCGGGGCCGCCTTCCGGACTCTGCTTGGAATGATCCTGATAGCGCTCGATCTTGCGCGCCACGTTGAGCGAAGCGTTCTGGATCGCCTCGCCGCTGGCGCCCGCCGGCAAGTCGCCAAGTGCCTTTTCGAGAGCCACCAGCGCTTCGCGCTCGACCTCGTCGGCCGGTCGAAACGTTTTCGTCGGCTTCACGAAATCGTCGAAATAGCGGATCGCATAGGCCGTCAGCCGGTCGAGCTCGGGATGGGTGGCCGGCGTCACGCCCTGCACGTGGCGCGAGATGAAGCCCCACAGCACGTCCTTGTTTTGCGCATTGGAGGCACTGACCAGGTTGAGCAGCAGCGAGAACGGCACCGGCATGTCGATGGCGGGCGGATTGCCGTCATGCATATGCCAGACCGGGTTGCCCAGCCGCTCCTTCCAGTCCTGACGGGGATAGGCGGCGAGGAAGGTGTAATATTCGTCCACCGCCCGCGGTATGACGTCGAAATACAGTTTCTTGGCCTGCCGCGGCCGCTGGTACATGTAGAGCCCCAGGCTCTCGGCCGGTGCATAGGCCAGCCATTCGTCGATGGTCAGGCCATTGCCCTTCGACTTGGAAATCTTCTGGCCGTTCTCGTCGAGGAACAGCTCGTAGACGAAATGGTCCGGCGCCCGCCCGCCCAGGATGTTGCAGATGCGGTCATAGACCACCGCATTGGTCTGGTGGTCCTTGCCGAACATCTCGAAGTCGACGCCGAGCGCCGCCCAGCGCATGCCGAAATCCGGCTTCCACTGCAGCTTCACCCGGCCACCGGTGACCGGCAGCGTGGTTTCGGTGCCTTCATCGTCGAAGGTGATGGTGCCGGCCTTGGCGTCCACATGCTTCATGGGAACGTAAAGCACGCGCCCGCTCTTCGGCGAGATAGGCAGGAAGGGGCTGTAGGTCGCCTGTCGCTCAGGTCCGAGCGTCGGCAGCATGACCGCCATGATCTGGTCGTAGCGTTCGGCGGCGCGCAACAGCATCGCATCGAAGCGGCCGGCCTTGTAGTACTGCGTCGCGCTGGCGAACTCGTAGTCGAAACCGAACGTGTCGAGGAAGCGGCAGAGCATCGCATTGTTGTGGTCGGCGAAGCTCGCATAGTCGCCGCCGAAGGGGTTGGGCACCGATGACAGCGGCTTGTGCAGATATGGCTCGAGCGCTGCGCGATCCGGCACGCTGTCGGGTATCTTGCGCATGCCGTCCATGTCGTCGGAAAAGCACAGCAGCTTGGTGGCGACCTTGTCCCGCGTCAGCACGCGGAACGCATGGCGCACCATCGAGGTGCGCGCCACTTCGCCGAACGTGCCGATATGCGGCAGGCCCGACGGTCCATAGCCGGTCTCGAACAGGATCGTTTCTGGAAAGTCGGCGCCCTTGTAGCGCTCGATGATCTTTTTGGCTTCCTCGAACGGCCATGCCTTGCTCTCGACCGCAGCCGTCAGCAGTTCGGGATTGAGATCGATGATGTTTGATCCCGCCATGGTCCTGTTTTCCAAAATTATTCGCCGTTCTGGCTGCAAGTGTCGATTTTCAACCGGTCTCTAGGCGCGCGTGGCCGGAGCGTCAACGCGTGGAGCGCTTTTTCCTTGCGGCCTCGGGCTCTCCTTCCTACCTTCGGAGCCCGTCAAGGAGTAAAGAATGCCGTCGCCGACCCCACATGAAGCCCTGATCTATCTGATGGTCATCACATCGGCCTCAGACCGGGACATGACCGACATCGAACTGGCCAGGATCGGCGAGGTCGTCCGCTCGTGGCCGGTGTTCGAGGATTTCAGGCAGGACCGGCTGGTTTCCGTGGCCCAGGCCTGCCAAAAGATGCTGCACGAGAAGGATGGGCTGGAGGGGGTCCTGACCCAGGTTGCGGAGGCGCTGCCGGAGCGGCTGCACGACACCGCCTACGCCGCCGCCTTCGAGGTCGCCGCCGTCGATCTGGAGATGCGGATGGAGGAGGTGCGCGTGCTGCAACTGATCCGCCGTCAGCTCGATCTCGACACGTTGACCGTGGCGGCCATCGGCCGTGCGGCCAAGGCAAGGCTTCGCACGCTCACCTGAAGAGAGCGTTACGCCGACTCAGAAAAAACTGACCGGGACCGGATCAGAAAAAACTGACCGGGAACCGGATCAGAAAAAGCTGACCGGGAAATAGCGCAGGTAGAATTCGGCGAAAGTGCCTTTCATCGAAATCTCCTGCAATGCGTAGTCGAGTGCTGCGGCCAGCGCCGGATTGTCGGCGCGCGTGGCGATTGCCATGCCGGTGCCCAGATATTCGGGCGCCAGGTAGGGGCCGCCGGCAAAGCGGCAGCAGCCGGCCGCATCGGAGCCGCCGAGCCAGAAGGCGAAGCGCATGCCGTCGCCGAAGGCCGCGTCGATCTTGCCAGCCTTGAGGTCGCCGTAGAGCGCTTCCGGCCCGTCGAAGGGGACGACCTGGACCGTGCTGAAATAGTCGCGCAGCATGCGTTCATGCGCCGAGCCTGATATCACGCCGACGCGCTTACTGCGCAATTTGTCGAAGATCGGTTCCGCCAGCGCCTTGTTCTTGGGCATGATGAAGCGTGCCGGAAACTGCAGGTAGGCGCGCGAGAAGGCGTATGTCTGGCGTGACTGCGGCGTTGCGGCAATGCCGGCGATGATCGCTTCGCCTTCGCCTTTCTCGAGCGCGCCTTGAAGCTCCGCCCACGGCAAGGCTTGGATCTGGCATTTGTCGACGATGCCGAGTTCCGCGCAGATGGCGCGCGCCATGTCGATATGGAAACCGGACAGCTTTCCCGCACCGTCGAGGAAATTGAAGGGCGGAAAATCCGTGGTCGTCAGGAACCGCAGCCGCGGCAGTGCCGAAAGGTCCGGCTTGGGCAGCCGCTCCTTGGCGTCCCATAGCACCGGTACCTGCGGCTCCGCCGCGCGCGCTCCGGGAACCCAAGCCAGGGCCGCGATGAGCGCCGCTGCCAGGACCTGGAACCTCCATTGGAACGCCAAGATAGAACTCCGCCGCACTCGTTCTCGTGCCGGTTTTGGTACGAAAATGGTACAGGCACAATGCTTTTTGATTTCAACGCTTCGATTTCAGGATATGGTTCGGTGGGTTTGCAAACAGCGGTGGCTGCCCTGGTGGGGTACCAGGGTCGAGAACCACAACCGGAAGCGGGCGCTTTGCAATTCCTGGTCGGTGGCGAAGTGCCGGCAAGGCGTGGACCATGGACTTTAATGCATAAGGCAACATGGGGTTGATGTTGCGATGGGTCAGTTCGATCGGACGCTGGAATACATAGACCAGGTGCAGCACGCCGCAACGGCGGCCGCGGTCTGCGAGAAACTGTTGGGCGTAACATCGGAGTTCGGCCTGACCGCGCTGATGGCCGGAACCGTTCCGAAGCCGCGCACGCCCACGGGTCAGCAAAAGCAGCATGTGCTGCTTTGCGACTGGCCGGTCGAATGGCTCGAGCGCTATGTGACGCGCAACTATGTCGATCACGATCCGGTCGTCAGTCACATGAAACAGCTGCAGGCGCCGTTCCAGTGGCGGGAAGCCGCCCAGGGGCTTCGCATCGACAAGGGCAGTGGCGAAGTGATGGGCGACGCCGGCGCCTTCAAGCTTCGCGATGGGCTGGCCTTTCCGCTGATCACGCTCGACGGCGAAATCGTCATGGTGTCGCTGGGTGGCGAGGCCGTGGAACTGTCGGCGGCCGAGTTCGGCCTGGTCTCGCTGGTCTCGACCTATGCCGTTGGCCGCGCCATGCAACTCCACACCATGGCGGCCACGACCATCGATCACATCGAACTGACGCCGCGCGAACGCGAGTGCCTGCAATGGGCCGCCGTCGGCAAGTCCGAATGGGAGATTTCGCAAATCCTCGGCATCTCCGAACACACGTCGGAGAAACATCTTCTTAACGCCAAAAGCAAACTCGGTGCCGTCAACCGGGTGCAGGCAGTCGCCGAGGCGATAAGGCGGGGATACATTAGCTAGGTCGGCCGTGCCGGCCTAGAACTTCTCGCCTACGTGATCACGCAATTTTCGCATCGAAGCACGGCCGTATCTTCCCCTGAAACACAGGAGACTACGGAATGCTTTTTTGTCTTTCGACCAAAGAATTGATGGAACGCCCCGACCTCTGGGAGGCCGTCCATCGGCTGCGCTATCGGATATTCGTCGAGGAAATGGGATGGGAGGACCTGCGTCGCCCCGACGGGTTCGAGGTCGACCAGTTCGATCATGACGAGGCGGTGCATCAGATCGTCATCAGGGGCAATGAAGTCGCGGGTTATCAGCGGATGTTGCCGACCACGCGGCCGCATCTCTTGACCGAGGTGTTGACCGATCTCTCCGAAGGAACGCCGCCGGCGGGTCCCAACATCTGGGAGTTGACCCGCTATGCGGTGGCTCCGGGTTTTCGCGATGGCCGGCGCGGCGTCTCGACCGTCGGCACGGAATTGATAGCCGGTTTCGTCGAGTGGGGTCTGAAGCGCGGCGTCGACAAGGTGATCATCGAGTTCGAGCCGATGTGGGTGCTGCGCGCACTGCAGTTGCACTTCCTGGCGACGCCGCTGGGCTATCAGCGCACCTATGGCAACCAGCAGGTCGTGGCGACGCTGCTCACCTTCAACGAGCACACGCTGGACGTGGTGCGTTCGCGCCGCAAACATCATGCACCCGTCCTGGCCAGGGGATATCCCGACATGTTCGGCCAAAGGAGGGCGTCATGAACGCGCATCCGCAGCCTGAACTGCGCAACCACGCGCTGATCGTCACCGTATCGTCGAATGACGGCCGGCCGGTGCTCGACAGACGGGCCTATGAGAGCCTTGCCAGGACGTTCCACGAAGCCGCCGAGAACGACGAGGTGCGGGTCGTCGTGCTGCGCGGCCTGGCGGGCTGCTTCTGTCTTGGCGGCGACTTTTCCGAATTCCTGGATGCCACCAAGCATCAGAAGCTGATCGCCGCCGTCACCGACATGTTCCGCATGCTGGCGACGTTTCCCAAGCCCATCCTGGCCTGTGTCGACGGCGATGCCGTTGGCGTCGGCTGCACCATCCTGTTCCATTGCGACATGGTGATCGCGTCGGAAAAAAGCACGTTCCGGGTGCCGTTCGTCGATTTTGGCCTGGTGCCGGACGCGGCGACCAGCATCCTGGCGCCGCAGAAGCTCGGCTATGCCGGCGCTTTCCGCTTCTTCTGCCTCGGCGACACGCTTCGTGCCGAGGACGCCAGGGCGCTCGGCCTCGTCGCCGAGATCGTCCCGGAGGGCAGCGTCGAGGAGGCGACGCTCGGCCGGGCCAGGCAGCTCGTCAAAAAGCCGGTTGCGGCGTTGCTGCAGACGCGCGGCCTGCTCAAGGGCAACACCACGGCACTTTGCGAGCGCATCGATGAGGAGATATCGCTGTTCCAGCAGGCGCTGCAAGACGACGCGACGCTGCGACGGTTGCAGCGGATCGCGCGCCTGGCGGCCTAGAGTCGGATGGTTTCAGGTCGAATCGGCCTGAAACCTGAATCGGTAGTGCGTCTATCAAATTGTGCCGCGCTCCCTTTGGCTGCGCGGCACCAAAAGCGTCAGTCCTGCTTGCCGAGGAATGATGGTCCCTCGCCGATGATCTTCCTGTCTTCCTTGCCGATGACATCGAGATCGCGCCCCTCATAGGGCAGCGACAGGAGGATGCGACGCATCACCGCCAGCCGCGCGCGGCGCTTGTCGTTGGCCCGCACGATGATCCATGGCGCGAACTCCTTGTGGGTGTGCTCGAGCATGCTGTCGCGCGCCTTGCTGTAATCGTCCCACTTGGTGATGCCGGCAATGTCGATCGGCGAGAACTTCCAGCTCTTCAGGGGGCTGTAGCGGCGATCGTGAAAGCGCTCGAGCTGCGTCTCCTGGCCGATGTTCAGCCAGAATTTGAAGAAATGCATGCCGTCATTGACGATCATTCGTTCGAAATGCGGCGTCTCGTTGAGAAACTTCTCGTGCTGTTCGGGGGTGCAAAAACCCATCACCGGCTCGACGCCGGCGCGGTTGTACCAGGAGCGGTCGAAGGTGACGAATTCGCCCGACGTCGGGAAATGATCGGCATAGCGCTGGTAATACCATTGCCCCAACTCCGTCGGGGTCGGCTTGGTCAGCGCGACGTTGCGCGCCGTGCGCGGGTTGAGGTACTGGCGCAGCACGAAGATCGTGCCACCCTTGCCGGCAGCGTCGCGCCCCTCGAACAGCGCCATCACCCGTTTGCCGGTCGCCTGCAGCCATGCTTGCGCCTTGACCAGCTCGATCTGCAATTGCTCGAGCGTTTCGTCATACTCCTCGCCTTTCATCTTCTTGTCGTAGGGATACCCGCCTGCGGTCAGCTTGTTCTCCTCGACCCAGTCCGGAAGCGCGGGATTCTCGATGTCGAACTCCCGTTCCTTGCCGCCGATCCGGATTTTCAGCGGACCTGTTGGCGTGGCGGAATTTTCCTTGGCCTTATTCATGCAGACGAACCCTTTTAAGTGTCTGGACTCATGCTATTGGGAGCCACTACAGCGCCGCGCGTCCATTTGGACACGCGAAGGACGCTGTAGCACTTTTGATTTGCGGTCCAGCGGAAGTTTTCGCCGCCGTGTGACCGGTGGAGGCTGGGCGCGCGAATGACTGACCTGGGCGCGGAGCAGAAAGGCACGGGGCAAGCGATCGCCGGCCGGCTGTGGAACAGCCGCTGGCTGCTCGCGGCCAGTGTCCTGGGGGTCCTGATCACCTATGGCTTCGCGGGTATTTCCGCCTACGTGCTGGTACCGGCGCTGCTCCTGCTGCTGGCGGCGGCAATATTGCCGGTGGCGGGTGCGCGCCATTCCGCCGAGGGCGCCGGGGCAATCGAGGCGATGGGCTTGCAGCGCCTGTCGGGCGAATATCTGGCGGCCGCCGTCGCCGATCCGCTCATCATCTTCGACCATGCCGCCACCATCGTCCACGCCAACGCCGCCGCCTTTGCCGCCTTTGGCGGCATCGCGCCCGGCATATCGCTGCCGCTGAAATTCCGGGCGCCGGAAATGCAGGCGCTGCTGGACAGTGTCCTGTCGGGCACCGTCGCCTCGGATGTTGTCGACTACACCGAGAAACTGCCCGTCGAACGGGCCTACCGGGTCAGCGCCTCCTCGGTCGGGCATGGCACCGACCTCTATGTGCTGGTCTTCAAGGACCAGAGCGAGGCGCGGCGCATAGACCGCATGCGCGCGGACTTCATCGCCAATGCCAGTCATGAGTTGCGCACCCCGCTGGCTTCGATCGCGGGCTTCATCGAAACGCTGCGCGGACCGGCCCGCAACGATCCGGCGGCGCGCGAGCAGTTCCTCCAGATCATGCAGAACCAGACCGGCCGCATGGCGCGCCTGATCGATGACCTGCTGTCGCTGTCGCGGCTGGAGATGAAGCCCTATCTGAAGCCGGGAACCGAAGTCGATCTGCGCCAGACCGTGGACGGCGTCATCGATTCGCTCGGACCGCTCGCCCGGGAAAACAATGTCGTCATCGAGCGCGATTTCGCCGAGGGGTCGCTCGATGTGCCGGGCGATCGCGACGAGCTGTTCCAGGTGTTCGAGAACCTTTTGGAAAATGCCTGCAAATACGGCCAGTCGGGCGGGCGGGTTGTGGTGTCGATCGCGCTCGGCGAAGATGGTGCCGAACCGGGCATCGACGTGACGATCAGGGATTTTGGCCCCGGCATTCCCGAGGAGCATATCCCGCGCATCACCGAGCGCTTCTATCGCATCGATGTCGAGACCAGCCGCACGCAGAAAGGCACGGGTCTTGGCCTGTCGATCGTCAAGCACATCCTGACGCGTCACAACGCCAGGCTGACGATCAGGTCCGAGGTCGGCAAGGGCGCCGCCTTCTCGGTCCATTTGCCGGTGCACTGATACTGCCCTAGTTTTCCACGGGACCGTTTCTTTTTTCTGTCATCCGGTTAGCGTATCAGCGGGGATTCGAGGAAACGACTCAAAGACAAGACACCCCGTGGGAAGGCATTTCGTCCATGCAATCCGTTCACACAATGAGCGCCTTTGACGAGGAACTGAAAGATCTCTCCAAGCGCATCGCGGCGATGGGCGGCCATGCCGAGCGCATGGTCGAGCAGGCGGTCGCCGCCTTGGTCAATGCCGATCCGGGATTGGCCCAGAAAGTCATTCGCGATGACGCCGTGCTGGATGAGGGGCAGCGTGAGATCGACGACAAGGCGATCATCATCATCGCCAAGCGCCAGCCGATGGCGACGGACCTGCGCGAGATCGTCGGCGCCATCCGCATTTCGGCCGACCTCGAGCGGGTCGGAGACCTCGGCAAGAACGTCGCCAAGCGGGTGGCTGCCGTCACCGACGGCCGTCAGCCGACCAGCCTTTTCCGCGGCTTGGAGGCTCTGGCCAACCTGGCGCTGACCCAGCTGAAGGAAGTGCTCGACGTCTACGCGTCGCGTTCGGTCGACAAGATCGGCTTCGTGCGCGACCGTGACGACCAGATCGATGCCATGTACACGTCGCTGTTTCGCGAATTGCTGACCTACATGATGGAAGATCCGCGCAACATCACGCCCTGTACGCATCTGCTGTTCTGCGCCAAGAACATCGAGCGTATCGGCGATCACGCCACCAACATCGCCGAGACCATCTACTACATCGTCACCGGCGACCAGATGCCGGCCGAGCGGCCGAAGAGCGACAAGACGGACAAGATCGGCCTCCCCGCGGCGCTGCCGGTGAAGTGAACGCACGTCCTCTCGAACGCTTAATCATATTGCGCTAAACTATCCCGAGATAAACTTGCTGGTTCCCCAGGGAAGGCAACGCTTTCGGGAGGCTGCGATGGAATATGTCCGCGAGTTCAAGCCCTCGCCGCCGTCATCGGGCATCATCGCCTGCGGTGTCTATACCGCCGGGCGCCGGATCGCCGATATTCCGATCGAGGAAGCCGGCGAATGGGCCAAGAAATCGGGGCATGTCGTCTGGATCGGGCTGCTTGAACCTGACCGCGAACTTCTGTTGCGCGTCAAGGCGCAGTTTCATCTTCATGAGCTGGCGATCGAGGATGCCGAGCATCCGCACCAGCGCCCAAAGATCGAGCAATATGGCGATGCGCTGTTCATCGTTGCTCGCACGGCGCAATTGATCGAAGGGCGCGTCACCTTCGGCGAGACACATCTGTTTGTCGGCTCAGGCTACATCGTCAGCGTCAGGCACGGCCCGTCGACATCCTATGCCGCCGTGCGCCAGCACTGGGAAAGCTGCCCGCATTCGCTGGCCAAGGGCGAGGATTTCGTCCTCTACGCCATTCTCGACTTCATCGTCGACAATTACATGCCCGTGCTCGAGCAGATCGAGGACGAGGTCGAGGCGATCGAGGACAAGGTCCTGCTGAAGCCGATGACCGGTCCCGACATCGAACGCCTCTACATGCTGCGCCGCGACCTCCTGCGCCTGCGCAACGCGGCATTGCCATTGGTGGAAGTCTGCCGCCGGCTGACCAGCGCCGAGCTGCCGCAGATCCATTCGGCCATGCACCCGCTGTTCCGCGACGTGACGGATCATATCCGTACCGTCCAGGAGAAGGTCGACAGCCTGCGCGAGGTGCTGGCCTTCGCCTTCGAGGCCAGTCTTCTGGTCGGTCAGAGCCAGGAAACGGCGATCTCGAAGAAACTCGCCTCATGGGCGGCCATCCTGGCGGTGCCAACCGCATTCGCCGGCATCTATGGCATGAACTTTACCGACATGCCGGAGCTGAAGATGGAATATGGCTACCCGATGGTGCTGGCCATCATCGCGCTGATCTGCTCTTTTCTGTACTGGCGGTTTCGCAAGAATGGATGGTTGTGAAGTAGTCAGTAGTCAGTAGTCAGTAGTCAGTAGTGATTGGTTGGGATCACAGCTACTCACTACTCACTACTCACTCCGCTCAGCGATTCCGCCGCCGCTCCGCCGCCGGCTGGAACGCCACGCGGGCATGGTATTTGCAGTAGGGACCGGTTTCGGCGGCTTCGTTGCCGCAGAAATTGAAGTCCTCCGAAAGCGGATCGCCATTCGGCCATTTGCAGGTGCGCTCGGTCAGTTCGACGAGTTGCAGATGCCGTGAGATCGGGACCACGACGTTCTCGACCGGGCGGATGTAGTGTCTTGCCACGGGTTCGGCGTCGAACTGCGTCTGAAGGGCCGTCGCGCCGATCGAAGTCGTGACATGGCGTGCCGTGCTCGCGGCGCGCGCCACCGACTTCTGGACGGTCGATCCCTGCGTCGCCTTCTTCTGGCGTGCCGGCGTCGCTGTCGCACGGCCGCGGCCTGACAGCTTCAGCCGGTGCACCTTGCCGATGACCGCGTTGCGGCTGACCCCTCCGAGCTGCGCGGCAATCTGGCTTGCGCTCAGACCCTCCGACCACAGTTTTCTCAAGAGTTCTACCCGCTCGTCAGTCCAGTTCATGACCGCGCTCCTTATAAGCGTGCGGCAACCAGAATCCATTCCCGACCCAGCACCACTGCTGGGGCAGACACCACATATATCTGGTGATTAGGTCCGCCGCACGAAATCTAGTTATTTCTCGACTACAACTACTCTATACGCTGACTCGGTGACAAGAGTCCCAAGTGCAACACGAGTCGGTTTTTTCGGTTTTCCCCAACTTGCCCGGTCGCTCATGAGCCGGCGTTGCGTCAGGGGGCTTGCCGCGCGCCACTACGCGACGTTTTCGTTGACTTCATGACCGAAAAACACGATAAGCCGCAGAAGGCCGCCGCTTTGGCGGCTTTTTTGATTTTCCGGTACCGGAGACGCATATAATGAGCGGTTCGGCGCTTTACGAGACCTTTGCTCGCGCACCCCTGGCCTTCGACCATGGGGAAGGCACTTGGCTGGTTACCGACAAGGGCGAACGATATCTCGATTTCGCCGGCGGCATAGCGGTCAATTCGCTTGGCCACGGCCATCCGCATCTGGTCGCGGCCCTCACCGAACAGGCGGCGAAACTCTGGCACGTCTCCAATCTCTACGAGATCCCGGGGCAGAGCAGGCTCGGGGAGCGGCTGGCAGATGCCACCTTCGCCGACAAGGTGTTCTTCACCAATTCCGGCGCCGAGGCGCTGGAATGTGCGATCAAGACGGCGCGGCGCTACCACTTCGTCAAGGGACATCCCGAGCGCTTCCGCATCATCACCTTCGAGGGCGCCTTCCATGGCCGCACGCTGGCGACCATCGCGGCCGGCGGCCAGTACAAATACCTCGAAGGCTTCGGACCCAAGGTCGAAGGCTTCGACCAGGTCGGTTTCGACGACATCGACGCCGCTGAAAAGGCGATCACGCCCGAGACCGCCGCGATCCTGATCGAGCCGGTGCAAGGCGAGGGCGGCATCCGCCCGGTGCCGACACAGTCGCTGAAGCGGCTGCGGCAACTCTGCGAGCAGCATGGCCTGCTGTTGATCTACGACGAGGTCCAGTGCGGCATTGGCCGTACCGGCAAGCTGTTCGCGCATGAGTGGTCTGCGGTGACGCCCGACATCATGGCAATCGCCAAGGGCATTGGCGGCGGCTTCCCGATGGGCGCCTGCCTCGCCACCGACGAGGCGGCCGTCGGCATGACCGCCGGCGTGCACGGCACCACCTTCGGCGGCAATCCGCTGGCAATGGCGGTCGGCAACGCCGTCCTCGACGTTGTGCTGGAAGACGGCTTCCTGGAGGATGTCCAGCGCAAGGCGCTACTGATGAAGCAGGGGCTGGCGTCGATAGCCGACGAATTCCCCGAGGTGATCGAGGATATCAGGGGCACCGGGCTGATGCTCGGCCTCAAATGCGCGATGCCCAACGGCAAGGTGAACATGGCGCTGCGCGACCAGCATCTGCTGGCGGTTCCGGCCGGCGACAACGTCATTCGCCTGCTGCCACCGCTCACCGTCACCGACGCCGAGATTCACGAAGCGCTCAACCGCATCCGCGCTGGCGCCAAGGGCCTGTCGGAGGCCATTGCCTCCGCCGCCGCGAAGTAATCCGGAACCATTCCTGATGTCAGTTCGCCATTTCACCGATCTTTCCACCGTTTCCGAAGGCGATTTGCGCTTCATGCTGGATGATGCGGTGACGCGAAAGGCGCGTCTCAAGGCCGGCGAGCGGACCAAGCCGCTCGAAGGCAAGGTGCTGGCCATGATCTTCGACAAGCCGTCGACGCGCACGCGCGTTTCTTTCGACGTCGGCATGCGCCAGCTTGGCGGCGAGACCATCATGTTGACCGGCACCGAGATGCAGCTCGGCCGCTCCGAGACCATCGCCGATACAGCCAAGGTGCTGTCGCGCTATGTCGACGCGATCATGATCCGCACCACCTCGCATGAGCGGCTGCTGGAGCTGACCGAGAATGCCACCGTTCCGGTGATCAACGGGCTGACCGACGACACCCATCCCTGCCAGCTGATGGCCGACATCATGACATTCGAGGAGCATCGCGGTCCGGTGGCCGGCAAGACGATTGCCTGGACCGGCGACGGCAACAATGTGCTGCACTCGCTGCTCGAGGCCTCGGCCCGGTTCCGCTTCAACCTCAACGTCGCCGTGCCCGAAGGCAGCGAACCGGCGCAGAAGCATGTCGACTGGTCCAAGGCGCATGGCGGCAAGCTGCATTTCACCCGCTTGCCCGAGGAAGCCGTCGACCAGGCCGACTGCATCGTCACCGACTGCTGGGTGTCGATGGGCCAGGAACACCGTGCCCGCGGCCACAATGTCTTCTCGCCCTATCAGGTCAACGCGGCGCTGATGGCCAAGGCGAAGCCCGACGCCCTGTTCATGCATTGTCTGCCGGCGCATCGCGGCGAGGAGGTGACCGACGAGGTCATCGACGGGCCGCATTCGGTGGTGTTCGACGAGGCCGAGAACCGGCTCCACGCCCAGAAGGCCGTGCTTGCCTGGTGCCTCGGTGCTTGATGTGTCTGAGCGCATGACGTGTCTGGGCGCCTGAAGTGTCCGGGCGCTTGATCCGCGGGGGCGCGATGCCTATCTGCGCCGCATCACGCAAATCAAGCGCGTTTGGACGCATGTGCCCACCAGGGCCGCATGGCCGCGCCCTGGAGCCTTGTCATGTTGGAAAGCCATCAAGTGACTGAACATCACCCCAAACTCGGCGAGTTCGGCTACGCCGGCGACGATCACGTCGTTCCCTTCGAAGTCGGTCCGCTCGACGTGCGTGGCCGCACGGTGCAGCTCGGGCCGATGCTCGACGCCATCCTTGGCCGCCACGACTATCCCGAGCCGGTCGCCCGCCTGCTGGCGGAAGCCTGTGTGCTGACGGTGCTGCTCGGCACCTCGCTCAAGTTCGAAGGCAAGTTCATTCTGCAGACCCGTACCGACGGGCCTGTCGACATGCTGGTCGCGGATTTTTCCACGCCGTCGGCGCTGCGCGCCTATGCACGTTTCGACGCCGACCGGCTGGAGGCCCTGATTGCGGCCGGCGAGACCTCGCAGCAAACGCTGCTTGGCAGCGGCGTGCTGGCGCTGACCATCGACCAGGGCGCCCATACGCAGCGCTATCAGGGCATCGTCCAGCTCGACGGCGAGACGCTGGAAGATGCGGCGCGCACCTATTTCCGCCAGTCGGAACAGATCCCGACGGATATCAGGCTCTCGGTCGCCAAGCTGCTGACGCCCGGCGTCGGCGGGGCGCGCGAGCAGTGGCGCGCCGGTGGTATCCTGGCGCAGTTCCTGCCGCAGGCCTCCGAGCGCATGCGCATTCCGGACTTGCCGGGCGGGGATGGCGATCCGCGCGAGGAGATCCATGATCCCACGGACAATTCCTGGCAGGAGTTGCTGGCCTTGCTCGGCACCATCGAGCCGACCGAATTGATCGATCCGACCATCGGCGCCGAGCGGCTGCTCTATCGCCTGTTCCACGAGCATGGCGTGCGCGTCTTCGGCGGCGTTCCCGTCACCGACCAGTGCTCATGCTCCCGGGACAAGATCCGTGGCATCCTCGAGGGCTTCTCCGCGCAGGAGATCAAGGACAGCACCGAGGATGGCGGCATCCATGTCGCCTGCGAGTTCTGTTCTACGCAGTACGACTTCGATCCGGCGGAATTTGCGGCTCAGTGAGGTATCTTTCCTTCTCCCCGTTCACGGGGAGAAGGAGCCCGAAGGGCGGATGAGGGGCAGCGCGACCGTCGGCGCTAATTCACCGTGCGCCTTGTTCCCGGCAGATCGAGCGAGAAGGCGGGGATGGCGATGTCGAACGTCTCGCCGCGCTTGTTGCGCATCGTGTAGCGTCCGACCATGATCCCGGACGGCGTCGAGAGCGGGCAGCCGGACGTGTATTGATAGCTGTCGCCGGGATTGAGTTCCGGCTGGTCGCCGACAACGCCCGGGCCGCGTACTTCCTCGACCCGGCCGGCACCATCGGTGATGTGCCAGTAGCGCGACAACAACTGCACGAACTCGTCCGACTGGTTGTCGATCGTTATCTGATAGCCCCAGACATAGCGGTTTTCCGAGGGATCCGAACGGTCCTCGAGATAGAACGGCCTGACCTGCACTTCGATGTTGCGCGTCACGGCGCGATACATGAGCGGCTCCAAAACAATCCGACGACTTTCGGCGCTCCCGGTGAGCAGGTCAACGTGCGCGTCTTGTCGCGCCCGACCTTGAACCGCAGGTGCCGGCAAAGAATGTCATTTAAGTGACACACGACAATGGTGGTGTGCACGAACCGGGCGACTCGGCGCTCTGTCGAACTGTTGAAAACGGCCACGATGCGGGCCGCCTTTCCGGAGTGACCAGATCTCGATGGGACTCACCTTCATAGCCGCCTCGCTTTCGACCGCACTCATCCTTTCAAACGCCGCCAGCATCTCGCTCGCCGCCTCACAGCTGAAACGGCGCGGCACGATCGCCCCGCCGGCCGGCAAGTCGCAACCGGTGTCGATCATCGTCCCGTCGCGTGGCGTCGAGCCGTTCACGCATGAGACGCTGGAACGCGCCTTCGCGCTCGACTGGCCACGCTACGAACTGATTTTCTGCGTCGCCCATACCGACGACCCGGTGGTCAAACTGATAAACAGGGCGATTGCCCGGTTTCCCGAGGTGCCGGCCCGGCTGCTGATCGGTGACGACCGTGTCAGCGCCAATCCAAAGCTCAACAATTGCGTCAAGGGCTGGGAAGCGGCGCGCCATGACTGGGTCATCCTTGCCGATTCCAACGTCTTGATGCCGAGGGACTATGTCGAGCACATGATGGCGGCATGGCGGCCCGACACCGGCCTTGTCTGCTCGACGCCGATCGGCTCGCGACCAGTGGGTTTCTGGGCCGATGTAGAATGCGCCTTCCTCAACACATTGCAGGCCCGCTGGCAGTATGCCGGCGAGGCGCTCGGCCTCGGCTTTGCCCAGGGCAAGAGCATGCTGTGGAACAAGCCGATGCTGGACGCAAATGGCGGCATTCGCGCGCTGGCCGCCGAGATCGCCGAGGACGCCGCCGCGACCAAGCTGGTCAACGGCCTCGGCCTGCGCGTCAATCTCGTTGCGGCGCCCTTCGAGCAGCCGCTCGGCCAGCGCACGCTTGGCGAGATCTGGTCGCGCCAGGCCCGCTGGGCGCGCCTGCGCCGCGTCACGTTCCCGCTGTTCTTCGCGCCCGAAATCCTGACTGGCGCGGCGGTGCCTCTGGCGCTTGCGCTGGTTGCGGCGGCGAGCGCGGGCGTCAGCCTCTGGGCAACCGCGATTGCCGTCTTGGCGGCCTTCTACCTTCCGGAGTGCGCGCTGGCCTTGTCCAAGGGCTGGCACCTGTCGCCGCGCATGGTCGCGGCGATGCTCGCGCGCGACGTGATGCTCCCGTTCATCTGGGCGCGCGGCTGGCTCGGCGGCGCCGTCGACTGGCGCGGCAACGCCATGACCATCCGCACCAAGGCAGCCGAACTGGAGGAGACGCCGTCGCGCGCCTGATCGCCGCGGACGACGCTCCTGAACAGCCTATTTGGCCGCCTTCAGCGCCTGCGCGATGTCTTCCAGCAGGTCGTCGGCGTCCTCCAGGCCGACAGACAGCCTGAGCGTGCCAGGCCCGATGCCAAGTTCGGCGCGGGCCTCGTCGCTCAGGTTCTTGTGCGTCGTCGTCGCCGGATGGGTGATCAGGCTCTTGGCATCGCCGAGATTGTTCGAGATCAGCACGATGTCGAGGGCGTTCTGCAGGGCGAAGGCCGCCGGCTTGCCGCCCTTGACGTCAAGGCAGATCAGCGTCGAGCCGCCCGACATCTGCTTCTTGACGATGGCGGCCTGCGGGTGGTCGGCGCGGCCCGGATAGATGACGCGGGCGATCTGCGGCTGCTCGGCCAGGAAGTCGGCGATCCTGCCGGCACTTTCCGTCTGCTGGCGCACGCGCAGCGGCAGCGTCTCGAGACCCTTCAGCAAGGTCCAGGCATTGAACGGCGACAGGCTGGGGCCGGTGTGGCGGAAGTAGTCGTGCAGATTTTCGTCGATCCACTTCTTGTCCGAAAGGATGACGCCGCCCAGGCAGCGACCCTGGCCGTCGATGTGCTTGGTGGCCGAGTAGACGACGATGTGCGCACCAAGCTGCAACGGCTTTTGCTGTAGCGGCGTGGCGAAGACATTGTCGACGACAAGCCTCGCGCCGATCGAATTGGCAAGCGAAGCGACGGCGGCGATGTCGACGACTTCCAGCGTCGGGTTGGTGGGGCTTTCCAGGAAGAACAGCTTGGTGTTCGGCCTGACCGCCTTTTCCCAGTTGGCGATATCGGTGCCGTCGACCAAAGTCGCCTCGATGCCATAGCGCGGCGCCAGCGTCTCGACCACCCAGCGGCAGGAACCGAACAGCGCGCGCGCCGCCACGATATGGTCGCCGGCCTTGACGCTGCACAGAAGGGCCGCCGTCACCGCAGCCATGCCCGACGCCGTGGCGCGCGCGTCCTCGGCGCCTTCGAGAGCGCACATGCGCTTTTCGAACATGTCGACGGTCGGGTTGGCGTAACGCGAATAGATGAAGCCAGGCTCTTCGCCCTTGAAGCGGGCTTCCGCCGCCTCGGCGGTCTTGTAGACATAGCCTTGGGTCAGGTACATCGCCTCGGAGGTTTCGCCGAATTGGGAACGCAGGGTTCCGCCATGCACGAGTGCGGTTTGAGGCTTCCAATTGCGCGTCTTGCTCGTCATCGTCCTATCCAAACACAAAAAAACCGGCCGCGAAAAAGTCGCAACCGGTCCATACGGCCTTGCGGCCCGACGGTCCTTTAGCGACTTGTTTAACGTGGCTGCAAGCCGACCGGCCAAATCACCACGGGATAACGACCCTTTAGACCCGCGCCACGCTTGCGTCAATTGCCGGCTTCATTAAGAGGTTTGTATCAAAGGCCCAGGAGCCAGACTTTGCGGCAGACAGGCATTCTTCCCGATCAGGACATTTCGGCGCTGTTCCAGTCCGGCGCGCTGAAGTCGCCGCGTGCGCTCGATGCCGATCAGATCCAGCCGGCCAGTCTTGATCTCAGATTGGGTGAAAAGGCCTGGCGGGTGCGGGCCTCGTTCCTGCCCGGTCCCAACCACAAGGTCTCGGAAAAGCTCGATCGGCTGCAGCTGCACGAGATCAGTCTGACCGAAGGCGCGGTTCTCGAAACCGGCTGCGTCTATATTGTGCCGCTGCTCGAGAGCCTGGCCCTGCCGGCTGGCATTTCGGCCTCGGCCAATCCGAAGAGCTCGACTGGTCGGCTCGACATCTTCACCCGCGTCATGACCGACCGGGGCCATGAGTTCGACAAGATCGCCGCTGGCTATCAGGGTCCGCTCTATCTCGAAGTCAGCCCGCGCACCTTCCCGATCATTGCGCGCACCGGTTCGCGCCTGTCTCAAATCCGTTTTCGAACCGGCAACGCGCTGCTTTCGGAAGCCGAACTGCATGAATTGCACCGCGCCGAGATGCTGGTCGCCACCGAGCCGCCGAACATTTCGGGCGGCGGCATCGCGCTGTCGATCGATCTCAACGGCGACAAGGATGGGCTGGTCGGCTATCGCGGCAAGCACCACACTGGCCTCATCGATGTCGACAAGCGTGCCGCCCAGGATGTCGTCGACTTCTGGGAGCCGATCCACAAGAGCGGCGCCGGCGAACTGGTGCTCGATCCCGACGAGTTCTACATCCTCGTCAGCCAGGAGGCGGTGCATGTGCCGCCGCTCTACGCCGCCGAGATGACGCCCTTCGATCCGCTGGTCGGCGAGTTCCGTGTCCACTATGCCGGTTTTTTCGATCCGGGGTTCGGCCATTCGGCGGCCGGCGGCACCGGCAGTCGGGCGGTGCTCGAAGTGCGCAGCCACGAAGTGCCGTTCATCCTCGATCATGGCCAGATCGTCGGCCGGCTGGTCTACGAGCACATGCTGAAGCGGCCGCAGGCGCTCTACGGAACCGACCTGGGCTCCAACTACCAGGCGCAAGGCCTGAAGCTGTCCAAGCATTTCCGCGCCGCGCGCTGATCCTGACGCCATGAGGCCATGCAGAGCTTTAGCCGACCTCTCCAGCCGACGAGTTCAGCATCCGTTTGACGTTTGACTATTCTAGCCGTGAAACATGCGCTTTCTCGCAGTGCCGAGACACGCATTGAAGCTGCCGATGAACAGCAGTTCGCGCCGTGCGAGTTGCGTTTTACCCCAGATGCGTTTCTGCCTTGCAGCGTCAAGCGAAGCCTTTGATCCTTCCAAGGGGAACAGGACTTTGTCCAGGCAGCCGAGGACATGGGCTCGGGCTGAGTCTATCCCGCATGGCTTGGCCGCCTCGTTCAGTTTCGCACCGCCAAGCGTGGACATTCGCTGGTCAGCGTTTTGCATCAGAAATTCGACCTGAGGACTTGAGTAACCGGACGTCAGAAGCCGGTTCTTCATAAGCCCGAGTGCTTCGCCATAGGATTTGGGACTGCACTGCGCGGCTCCATAAGCCACGGACGACGCGTGCGCGAGCAAGAGCACGAAGCCAAGGCTTCGTACGGCGCCTGGCAAATACCTCAAGACCATATGTCAAAGCCTGTCATAGGACCATCTATGACGTCCTGATGTCTGGCGCGTCACAGCGCCTTCACCGCCACCTTCACCGGCTTTTCGATTTCCAGCGGGTTGCGCAGCGGCAGACCAAAATCCCCTGCCTCGATCTCGAACACGTCGCCGGCCTCGGTATTGATGCCGTCGGCGAAGGACAGCGTCGCGGTGCCGAACATATGCACATGTACGTCGCCCGGCTGGCGGAACGCCGAATATTTGAAGTGGTGGTGCTCGAGATTGGCGATGGTGTGCGACATGTTCGCTTCGCCCGACAGGAACGGCTTCTCCCACAATGTCTTGCCGTCACGCAGGATCCGCGACGTGCCGCGGATGTCCGAAGGCAGGTCGCCGATCAGGATCTCCGGCCCGAACGAGGCGTTGCGCAGCTTGGAGTGGGCCAGGAACAGATAGTTCACGCGCTCCGTCACATGGTCCGAGAACTCGTTCGACAGCGTGAAGCCGACACGGAACGGCGCGCCGTCATCGCCAATGACATAGATCCCGGCGACCTCCGGTTCTTCGCCGGCATCCTTGGCAAAGGCCGGTGACATGAGCGCCGCGCCAGGCGCGACCGCCATGGTACCGTTGCCCTTGTAGAACCATTCTGGCTGCACGCCGACCTGGCCTTTCGCAGGCTTGCCGCCTTCCAGCCCCATGCGGAACATCTTCATGGAATCGGTGAGTTGCTCCTCCCCGTCGGTGCTGAGCTTCTTGTGCATGGAATCGCGCGTCGCGGCCGACCCGAGATGCGTCAGCCCCGTGCCGGTCAGATGCAGATGCGCCGGGTCGGGGTGATTGATCGGCGACAGAAGGCGCCCCCTCTTATAGGCGGCGTCCAGATCGATCGTCTCGCCAAGTCCCTTGCGTTCAATCAGGGCGGCCAGGCCGACGCCGGTGCGGGCGGCCTCCATCGCCAGCGAATAGACGCTCCGCGCGCCGTTGATGATCCGGGTCTTCCCGCCGCTGCGGGCAACGACACGGATCGTCTCGGCGTCGTCGAGAATCTGCGAGATCAGCATGATCAGTCCTCTCTCATTTATCTGTATCCGGCTGCCAATGGGCAAACCCTGACCGGCGCGGCGCGGAAACGCGCCACGGTTGAAACGCTTCGTCCGGATTGCGTTCGCGAGCCTGGTCCTTCCCCGGACTTCTTGGTGCCGACGGGCCGCCGGCAGCTTCGCGATCTAGAACCCGTATGCCTCCTAGTCCTCGCCCCCAGCCCTTAAGCCTTGTTCTTGTTGTAGACGTCGAAGATGACGGCCCCGAGCAGGACCAGTCCCTTGACCACCTGCTGCCAGTCGACATTGACGCCCATGATCGACATGCCGTTGTTCATCACGCCCATGATGAAGCCGCCGACCACCGCGCCGATGACCTGGCCGACGCCGCCCATCGCGGAGGCGCCGCCGATGAAGACGGCCGCGATCACGTCGAGCTCGCTGCCGAGGCCCGCGGCCGGCACGGCCTGGCCGAGACGCGCGGCGATGATGAGGCCGCCGAGTGCCGACAGCACGCCCATATTGACGAACACCAGGAGCGTCAGCCGTTCGGTGTTGATGCCCGACAGTTGCGCCGCCTTGGCGTTGCCACCCATGGCGTAGATGCGGCGGCCGATGGTCATGCGCTTGGTGACGAAGACGAACAATGAAATCAACACGCCCATCACCAGGAGCACGATCGGCAGGCCCCGATAGGTCGCGAACTGGAAGACCAGGAACAGCGCCAGCGCGCTGCCTACCAGGGTCTTGATGACGAACAGCGTGAAAGGCTCGGCCTCATAACCGTGGCGTTCGCGCTTGCGCCGCCCCCTGAAGCCGAAATAGGCGTAGGCGAGCACCGCGACCAGGCCCAGCACGATCGTCGTCATGTGCAGCGTGAGCCCGCTGCCGACAATGGTCTTGCCGGCGGCATTCACCGTCGGTGGGATCAGCGTCAGCGGGCCGATCACGTCCGGGATGAAGCCGGAACTCAGCGCCTTGAAACTGTCGGGAAGCGGACCGACCGAGGAGCCGCCGCCAAGCAGCGCCTGGCAGATGCCGCGGAAGATCAGCATGCCGGCGAGCGTCACGATGAAGCTTGGTATGCGGTGATAGGCGATCCAGTAGCCTTGGGCCCCACCGATCAACCCGCCGACGACCAGGCAGACGATCGAGACCACGAGCGGGTTGCTGAACATGCCGAGCGGCCAGATGACCATCATCATGGCGGCAAGTGCGCCGATGAAGCCGGCGACCGATCCTACGCTGAGATCGATATAGCCGGCGACGATGACCAGCAGCATGCCGAGCGCCATCACGATGATGAACGAGTTCTGCTGCACCAGGTTGCTGAGGTTGACCGGTTTGAACAGCGTTCCCGACGTCGTGTACTGGAAGAACAGCATGATGACGATCAGCGCGATGATCAGGCCGTATTCGCGCAGGTTCGTCGTCAGCGCCGAGACGGCGATGCGAGGACCCTGCTTGACGTCCTCGGCGGTGCCGCTTTGCGGCGCGGGAGCGCTGTCTGTGCTCATGATGCTTTTCCTTCTCCGCGAACAATGGCGCGCATGATTTTTTCCTGGCTGGCGTCGCTTGCCGCCATCTCGCCGACCATGCGCCCTTCGTTCATGACATATATTCTGTCCGAGATGCCGAGCAGTTCCGGCATTTCCGATGAGATGACGATGATCGCCTTGCCCTCGGCGGCGAGGCGAGCGATGATTGTATAGATTTCGTACTTGGCACCGACGTCAATGCCGCGCGTCGGCTCATCGAGGATCAGAACTTCCGGGTCGGCGAACAGCCATTTCGACAACACCACCTTCTGCTGGTTGCCGCCCGAGAGATTGCCGGTCAGCTGATAGACGCTGGATGCGCGGATATTGGTCTTTTTGCGATAGTCGTTGGCGACGCTCATTTCGCGCATATCGTCGATGACGCCGCCATTGGAAACGCCGGCGAGGTTGGCCAGCGTCACATTGTGCTTGATGTGGTCAATGAGGTTCAGCCCATAGGTTTTGCGGTCTTCGGTGACGTAGGCGATGCCGTTCTGCACTGCCTTGCCCACTGTCGAAAGGTCGGCGGGCTTGCCGTTGAGCAGCACCTCCCCGCTGATGTGCCGGCCATAGGAGCGACCGAACAGGCTCATGGCGAATTCGGTGCGGCCGGCGCCCATCAGCCCGGCGATGCCGACAACTTCGCCCTTGCGCACCTTGAGGTCGATGCTCTTGATCACTTGCCGTTCGGCATGGATCGGGTGGTAGACGGACCAGTCCTTGACCTCGAAAATGACGTCGCCGATATCAGGCTCGCGCGGCGGGTAGCGATCGTCGAGAGACCGGCCGACCATGGAGGTGATGATCCGGTCCTCGCTGATCTCCTTCCGCGGCAATGTCTCGATCGTGCGCCCGTCGCGGATCACCGTCACCTTGTCGGCGACGCGGTTCACCTCGTTGAGCTTGTGGGAGATCAGGATCGAGGTCATGCCCTGCCGCTTGAACTCGAGCAAAAGATCGAGCAGCGCCTGGCTGTCCTTCTCACTGAGCGATGCCGTCGGCTCGTCGAGGATCAGGAGCTTGACTTCCTTGCTGAGCGCCTTGGCGATCTCGACCAGCTGCTGCTTGCCGACGCCGATATTGGTGATCAGCGTCTTGGGGTCTTCCCTGAGACCGACTTTCTTCAAAAGCTCGGACGTGCGCGCCTCGTTGGCGTGCCAGTCGATGACGCCGTATCTGGCGTGTTCGTTGCCGAGGAAAATGTTTTCGGCGATCGACAGCATCGGCACCAGCGCAAGTTCCTGGTGGATGATGACAATGCCCTTGTGTTCGCTGTCATGGATGCCTCTGAAATGGCATTCCTGGCCCTGAAAGATGATTTGGCCATCATAGGTGCCGGAGGGATAAACGCCCGACAGCACCTTCATCAGCGTCGACTTGCCGGCGCCATTCTCGCCGACCACGGCGTGGATCTCGCCTTCCTCTACGCTGAGGTTGACGTTCGAGAGCGCCTTCACGCCGGGGAACGTCTTGGTGATGTCGCGCATCTCCAAAATCGTCGAGGTCATCAGGGCAGCCTCCTCCTAGACTTTCTTGTTTTTACGCAATTCCTGACGGAAAACCGCTACGCACTTTTCCTGGAATTGCTCTAGGCCGGCAGAAACAATACCGGGGTCGCTTCTGAACGAAAGGGGCCCTGCGTTGTGCAGGACCCCTGATTTTATAGCCAGGATTACTTCAGGTCTTCGGCCTTGATGTAACCGGAGTCGACGACCAGCTTCTGGTAGTTCGACTTGTCGACTTCGTGCGGCGTCAACAGGATCGAGGGAACGACCTTGACGTCGTTGTTGTAGGTCTTGGTGTCGAGGCCGTCAGGCTTGCCGCCCGAGAGCACCTTGTCGACCAGTCCGACAGTGGCCTTGGCTAGGTCGCGGGTGTCCTTGAACACGGTCGAGTACTGCTCGCCCGAGATGATCAGCTTGACCGAGGCGGTCTCGGCGTCCTGACCGGTCACGATCGGCCAGGGCTGAGCGGCCGTGCCGTAGCCCACGGCGCGCAGCGATGCGGTGATACCGCGCGACAGGCCGTCATAGGGCGACAGAACGCCATCGACGCGGCTGCCGTCCGAGTAGTTCGCCGACAGGAGGTTGTCCATGCGGGCCTGGGCGGTTGCCGCCAGCCAGCGCAGCGTGCCGACCTTGTCCATGCCCATCTGGCCGGACTTGATCTTGATCGAGCCGTCGTCGATCAACGGCTGCAGGACCGAAATCGCACCGTTGTAGAAGAAGAAGGCGTTGTTGTCGTCCGGCGAGCCGCCGAACAGTTCGACGTTCCACGGCTTGGTGTTCGGAAAGCGCTCCTTGAGACCCTTGACCAGCGAATTCGCCTGGATCACGCCGACGCCGAAATTGTCGAAGGTGGTATAATAGTCGACATTGGGAGTCTTCTTGATCAGGCGGTCATAGGCGACGACGACGACGCCCGCGTCGTTGGCCTTCTGCAGCGCATCCGACAAAGTGGTGCCGTCGATCGAGGCGATGATCAGCGCCTTCGGGCCCTTGGTGATTTCGTTTTCCAGCTGGCTGAGCTGGTTGGGGATGTCGTCCTGCGCATACTGCAGGTCGACAGTGTAGCCGAGAGCCTCGAGCTGGGATTTGACGGCGTCGCCGTCGTTGATCCAGCGCTGCGAGGTCTTGGTCGGCATCAGCACGCCGACAAGACCCTTGTCGGCCGCGTGCGCCTGATAGCTCATGGCAGCGATGCCAAGGGCCGCCACGGCGGCCAGCGTCTTGATAATCTTCACATTACTCTCCCTGGTTGATGGACGCGACACCTCGGGGCTTCGCGGGTCGCGCAACCGGACAGGAGCGCAAACGCGCCGCTGTCGGCTTTATCGATCTCCGGTATCCTCCCAATCGGCTCCGCGACGCAGTTTCAATCGATACGATTTTGTTCGTTACCGACCCCTGCACCTCGGAACGCGCGGAGGGTGGGTCGCTTTGCCATAACTGTCAAATGCGATCTTTGGTGGTTGCTATACCGAAACCGGTATGGTCTAGCATCCGGGAAGAATCGACGGAAAGGCTGGAAGATCATGGCGGCGTTGCGCGATCCCGATGCGATTCCGGTAAGTTACGAGAAGCTCCCGGGAGACGGGGAAACACTCCTGCGCAGTGGCTTGAGCTTGCGCCACATGCGCATGATAGCCGCCCTCGACGATCACGGACGGGTGAGCGCCGCGGCCCAGGTCATGAACATCTCCCAGCCGGCCGCCTCGCGCATGATCGCCGAGATGGAGGCGGTGCTCGACGTCAAGCTGTGCGAACGGCTGCCGCGCGGCGTAACCCTCACCCCCTATGGCCAGGCACTTGCCAGGCGGGCGCGCTCGATCCTGCTCGAGATGCGCGAAGCCGATCGCGAGATTGCCGAGCTCAAGGCCGGCAAGGGCGGCTCGGTGTTCCTCGGCGCCGTGACCGCGCCGGCGATCGAATTGGCCGTGCCGGCGATTCGCGAGATCCGCCGCATCTACCCGCGCATCGAGATCACCATGCAGGTCGAAACGTCGAACGTGCTCGCCCGCGAGCTGATCGCCTCGCGCCACGACTTCATCATCGCCCGCATTCCCGATGACCTCAATCCGCGGCTGTTCGAATCCCGCGTGATCGGCGTCGAGAAGGCCTGCCTGATCGTACGCCGCGGCCACCCGCTCGCCGGGGGCAATGTGGTGCGGCTGGAAGACACCGCCGCCTATGACTGGGTCTTCCAGTCCGGCGGTTCGCCCTTGCGCCAGGCGATGGAGAGCAACTTCCTGAACCGCAACATCGCGCTGCCGGACCGGATCTTGAACACCAGTTCGCTGCTGCTCACGCTGGTCATGGTCGCGCAATCCGATGCCATCGCGCCGGTATCGGTGCAGGTGGCGAAGTTCATCCAGAACCCGGACGGGCTTGCCGGCGCCATCGACGTCGTCCAGACCGAATTCGACATCGAGGTCAGGCCCTACAGCCTGATCACGGTCAGGAATCGCGTACTGTCGCCGGCGGCCAAGATGCTGCATGATTTCATCCTGCGCGAAGTGGGCTGATGGAACGAGAATCGCCGTCGCGCGTTCAAAAAAAATCGGCATGCGCGCTGGAGCCTGTTTCGGGCGAGGGAACGAGGTGTCGGTGGTCAACAACTCGGGAGGTTTTCATGGAACGTCGGTTGTTTCTTACTGGAATGCTTGGCGTTGCGGGGGCAGTCGCGTTTGCGAGCGTGGCCGGACCTGGCCGCGCGCTTGCCGGTGTTCCCCAAGGCAATGGAATTCTCGATGAATTGGACAAGCCGGATCCGGCTGTCTTCGAAGGGGACGATCAGGTCGAACTGGAGCAGGTCTCCGATCGCCGCTGGCGTCGCTGGAGACATCGCGGTCCCGATGGCTACTGGCGTCGCCGCCATGGACGCCGCCGCGGCTGGAGACGGGTTTGCCGCAGCTACTGGCGCCACGGCCGCCGCCGCGTCCGCTGCCGGCGCGAGCGCGTCTGGCTCCGCGTCTGGCTGTAATCGCTTCTGGTTGACGGCCACCACAGCGTGGCCGATCACCTGACCGTGACGGATTAAGTAATTTAGCTTATTCTAATATCGAATCGACGGAGCATGCCAGCCCATCTCCGTTGCGGAGTTGTCGAGCGGAGCTGCGACCATGCCGAGGGGCGACCAAGAAGAACCGTATTCTAGAATTGTGATCAAGCGTCTACAATCTGGAGGCACTCGGCACGCATGAGGGGCGTGGCAATATTGACCGAAGCCCGCAGCGGTTCTGAATGGCTTGGCAGCCTCACGAACAGCACGGGATTATTCGGCAAGTCAGCCGAATGGCTCGACACGGCCAATCTGGGCTGCAAGCCGAAATCCTTTGATGATCTGCTATCCGCCGTGATCGATCGCGGCGGAACCGCGAACGGCACGTTCGCCGTGAAGCTGTTTCCACGGCATCTTCACTGGTCGCAGGCCAAATATGGAGCCGACTTCCTGGCGGAATGCAGCCGGCGCCATGCCATGGGTTTGATCCTGCTGGAACGGCGGGACCGTCTTCGCCAAGCGATTTCCTATTGCCGGGCGAAGGCGTCAGGCCATTGGAGAAGCACGATGGACGGCGCGGACCTGATTCCGCAATACGACTTCGCCGGCATCTGCCAAGCCTATTTCCTGATCGAGCAGAGCTATGCCTTCTGGGAGGCTTACCTGCGGTTGGCCGATCTGCGTTACGATCACTTTTTCTACGAGGATCTGCTGGACGATCCTCGTCCCTACGTCGCGTCGGTGGCCCGGCAGTTGTCGATGGAAATGCCGGACGGAGAGTTCGAGACGAATTTGCGCCTGCAGCGGGACGACCTCACCGAAGATTGGGCGGAGCGGTTCCGCAGCGACGTCAAATCGGAAGACCTGCTGGCGCATCTGCCCAAGAAGGTGGCGCCGCGGAATATCAACAACCTCGCCCGGTTCCTCCTCAAGAAGGAGATGCGAATCGGCCAGGCTTAGGCATTCCTGACAGCCCTGCCAGTTGGACAGGTTCTGACGTAGACCAGCAGTAGACGAACGTATAGGCGATTGCGCCGATCAGACCCCACGCGCCGATCGAGGGGCCGTTGCTCGTCCAGTGCATCTGCGCGGCAGTGCCTGAAACGGCGAGCATCACCAGCATCTGAGTGATGCGTAAGAATTTCTGCTCCATCTCGCGCATATGGCACTCACAAGGAAACGATTGAAGGCCTACGGCAAAAGTAGGATATCGTAGGTATCTTCTGGCAGTTCGCGGATATCGGCCTGTTTCTCGGACTTGCCGTCGAACACGATGCATCGTCGATAGGAGCGGGCCAGGTATTCCGTCATTTCGGAGACTTTGGCTCGATCGTAACGGCCGGGCACGTATTCCATGAGAATCGGAACACCTTGATCCACAATCTCCCCCATGGATCTGATCGCATCGGGTTCGGCGCCTTCGATATCCATCCATACAAGCCCGATCTCTTCCGGGCTGACGTCGAGGTCTTGCAGTATGCCGTCCACGCGGCGCAGTGGGACTTGAACCGATGTTCCGCCGTGATCAGTCATGCTGCTGGCCCCAAAATTCTTCTCGTCAAAATAGAAATCGACTGTCCCATCCCTGTCCCCAACCGCACACTCGATGACCGAGGTTTTCTCAGCCAGCCCGTTCAAGGCAAGGTTCTGCTTCAGCAGGTGGATATTGTTCGGCGCCGGCTCGACGCAGATCAGCCGGTCAAAATGCCCTTGCCTGGTGAGATAGACGCTATGTGTCCCGATGTTTGCGCCTAGCTCCAACAGCGTTTTCCCAAAGGGCTTGCCGATTATCTCAAGTACCCTGTCAGCCAAGGCTCGCTGATATTGGCCATTCCTGAAAAGGTGCCGGCCTACTAGTTCATGAGGCGAGAAAACAAGCCTGTGGTCAGCGAACTGCCTTGTGACCAAAACTATGTCTTCATTGATCGTCAGCAGGCTGAAGTACCGAAACCCGTCAAAGGTACGGAGTCCGGCGAACAATTTGTCGCGCGAGCGCTTTAGCGCCCTGTCGAATGGTCGAAACATTTTTAGCCCCATGCGGTAGTACTAGGACGTAGTGACGATTTAACGGGTTGGGATTCCCAAGGAAGCGCAAATCAGATTCAACGCTGATTTTTGGAGGT